>JBQCGE010000595.1:0-7177 GCA_051955955.1 Verrucomicrobiota bacterium | reverse complement strand
CTATTATCCGTGTTATGAAAGTCCAATGTTCCACTGAAGCTGCCCGATCCAAGTTGTGCGGCGGCGCTTGTGGGAAAAACCGCCACTTCCGCCAATTCACCCGGTTGCAAGGTTCCAATGCGCGGCGCGGCATCAATCCAGCTCGCGCTTATATCCACGTTCCATGTGAGCGAAGTGTTGCCCGGATTATAAAGGTAAAAAATATTCGTCTGCGAGATCGGTGAGCCAGCGATCCCTGCGAACGAAGTCGCATCGGGCGGTCCCACCAACAAGTACGAAAACGGACGCTGTGTGAATCGATAACCCGAGGAATTCTGAATCGTGATGGGATTTCCCAAATATTCAACGGACACGCCCATTTGCCCAAACGGTTCCTCCAGCCCGATGCTCGCCTTTTTTCCACCGCCACTCTTATTTTGCGGTTGCACTTCCTTATACTGAAAAACAATGTCGTTGCCTGTTTCCTCAAGAATCGCCTGGAATGTAAACGGCATCGGACTTCCATAACGAGGTACTCCCTCCCACGTTATGACCGCTTTGCGATTTGGACTTTCACCGAGAATTCCGAACGATACTGTTCCGCCAGCCCCAGGATTCAAATTATCCCAATATGGAGCGATCAGTCCATTGGGTGTCGTGCGATTCGGGAGCAGGGCAGGGGAGGTGCTGTTTAGCCCGTTCGTGCTGCCAAGCCCAATCACGCCATTAGCTCCGATGTAAATTTGGCTGAAGCTTTCCCCATAAAACTTAAAGGCGAAGGGCAACGCTCGGACTGCGTTCCCATTGTCACCTACCGTCAATACGCCGTAACTCGGAAGTGTCGATGGATCGATCCAGGAATACGGCTCATTCACGACCGCATAATTCGGTGTCACTCGAATTTGCTGCTCCACGAAATTGTTCCGGCCATTCACTCCCATTGCAGTTAATTTCACCTTGAACACCCCGGGATAGGCAAATGAATGACTCGGGTTTATTTCCGAGGTAATGGGCGAACCATCACCGAAATCCCAAACTAAATTCGTGTAATCTCCAGAACTGGTGTTTGTGAACGTAATTGCCAGCGGTGGTTCTCCGGCCAGTGTGGAACCCACAAATCCAGCAGCGGGATTTGGTCCCAGCGCTTTTTCCAGGTTCACGCGCCCCCCCGTCACGCATTTCCCTTGCAGGCTGGGAAGAGGATCAACTGAATTCAGCACCCGCTCGATAATCTGCCGTTCATTTTCTGAAGGAAACCGGGCGCGGAGCAAGGCGCAGACTCCCGACACAAACGGCGTTGCCATCGAGGTCCCCGTCTCGTAGGTATAGCTCGAATCCGAAGATTGCCACGTTGAGTAAATGAGCGTGCCCGGTGCGGCCACATCAACCTTGGTCGGGCTGTAATTCGAATAGCTTCCGTCAAACAAATCGTCACGCGTTGTCGCGCATACAGTGATGATATTGTCCAGATCATATCCCGCAGGGTAATTGCTGAACGAATCCAGGTTCATGCCATCGTTCCCCGCAGCGGTAACGAAAATAATCCCGGCGCTTCGCGCGTTGGAAATGGCCGTGTAAAGAGCCGATGAACTGTCCGGCCCGCCCCAGCTTGCGTTCATTACGCGAGCGCCATTGCGTCGCGCATAATCAATGCATTGGATCGCGTCCGAAGTGTCTCCAGTCCCTGCGCTATCCAGGAATTTGCACGCCATGAGCTGCACCTTCCATGCAACCCCCACCGTGCCCACGCCGTTGTTTCCAACCGCGCCGATGATTCCCGCGACGTGAGTTCCATGTCCATTATCATCATTCGGGTTGCCCCCATCCACGATTGCATTGACCCCATGCACATCATCAATGAAGCCATTGTGGTCATCATCAATTCCGTTGTCCGGAATTTCGTTTGGATTGGTCCACATGTTCCCGGCCAGGTCCTGGTGGGTGTAGCGAATTCCGGAATCGATTACTGCAACGATGACGCCGCTGGCATCGTGCAAAGTATCCCAACCCTGAACGGCGTGGATATCCGCGTTTGGCGTGCCATTGTTCCAACCGGTATTGTGCAATCCCCATTGATGCCCTGAAGCGAGTTCCGGATCGTTCGGAGTTGCAGAGGCTTTCAGCTTATAATCCGGTTCGGCAACCTCCACTAACCCGCTTGCGCGATATTCCGCAATCACCGATCCCACATCTTCTCCCGCGCCAAGCTGAACGACTTCGATATTTCCGAGCGCGGGGAATTGTTTCAGCATGCGACGCCCCTTCGCGGCATGCGCCGCTTGCAGACGGTCTGCCTGGATCGTCGGCTTCGGTATAATAATAATCCGATCCGGACGAAAATTAGGCGCGGCATTCAACACCTTTGTATAAAGGCTCGTGAAAATTAGAATACACGCCAGCCAGCCCAATTGCCTTAAACCGAATCTAAGTGAAATTTTCAAGCGATAGATCGTATCGAGAGCGACTTCCATGCCATTATCCCTCTCAGCCCATAACCCTTTAGTCCCGCGAGGCAAGCTATCGAAAGGACCGTCCTGGCAAGGGGTAAATACTTCTATTCGCCCCTGCTTTTACTAGGGGCTCACCGTTGAAATGACGCAGTGGCCCGGCAAAAGATACTTTCGTGTTACCCGCAACACATCCTCCAGCTTCACCTGTTCGTAGAGCGCATCTTCATGATCGCAATTCTGATAACCGAGACCATAAAGCTCGTCGAGGGCAGTCGCGACCGCGTATCCACCCAGGTCCTGGCGGGCGATTTTTTTCTGCCCCAAAAGCTTCGCCTTTGCGCGCGTCAATTCCTCCTGGGTTAAACCATTCTCCCGGAGTGCTTCCACTTCCCTGAGCATCTCCTCTTCGACCTGCTTCAATTTGTCCGGCATGGTCCCCGCATAAAGGGCAAAGTAACCCGGCTCCAATCCGAGGAAATGTTGCGCGCCGACATAGTAGGCGAGGCCGAGCTTTTCACGAATTCTCACGAACAAGCGGGAGCCAAGGTCGCTCAATGCTTCCTGCAACAGTTCGAGCGCATGCCGGTCAGGGTTGTGGATGCTCACCCCCGGAAATGCGATCACGATCACACCTTGCTTTTTCTCGCGGCTTTCCGAAATCCGGATCACTTCCTTCGGATGCAGCGGTTCGCCCGCTTCAATTTTGATTGGATGCGAGCGTTTCCAGTTTCCAAATCTTGCTTCCACCGCCGCGCGAATTTCCGCTGGATTGATGTCGCCATAAATGGACATCACACAGTTGTTCGGAATGACCAACTGCTTATAAAATCCAAGCAGTTCGTCATGAGTCACTTTCTTTACGCTGGTTTCAGAACCAGTCACATCCAGTCCATATCCGCGCATTCCGAAAAGTTTTCGGCGCATTCCCTTGCTTGCGCTCTGGAGCATGTGGTCCCGTTGCGCGCGAATGGTCGCGAGTTGCACTTCCTTTTCACGTTCCAGTGTTGCGGTCGGAAAGGTCGCGTTCAGGATCACGTCAGAAAATAAATCGAAACCGTGTTGAAAATCAGTGCTAAGCACTTCTGCATTTACCCCGAAGCTGTTATTCCCGCCGTAACTATCCAGGCTCCCGCCAATCGACTCAATTTCAAGCGCGATTTGTTCTGCTGAACGGGTTGGAGTTCCCTTGAGAATGCATTTGGCAAGGAGCAACGTCAGTCCGTTGTTCTGCTGGTTCTCCGCGAGAACGCCACCCTGGAAAACCGCTCGAAATTCTATGAACGGGAGACGATGATCCTCCTTCAGCAGCAATCGGAGGCCGTTTGGAAATTCAATTTTTTCAATTGGGTGATCGACAATTTTCTCTCGCGATTCAACCTTCGCGTTAAGCGTTCCGGCCGGCAGCAACGCGTAAAGAGTGCGATTATCATGCTGCAAGTAACGGCGAGCCACGCGTTGGATATCATCCCGTGTCACGCGCGTGACCGCAGCCAGATAACGCTCGGAAAAATTCAGGTCGTTGGCGGAAATCCAATTCCCCCCAAAATCCTGTGCCTGCCCTTGCATGGTCTTCCGCGTCGCCAATGTCGCCGCCGTGAATTGCTTCACGGCTTTGACCAACTCCGCTTCAGATACAGAATCATTCTTAATTTTGTCCAGTTCGGCGCGAATTGCGCCGCGGCATTCCTCGAACCTCGCTCCATCCACCACACCGCTGATCCCGAGCAAGCCGGGATTTCCTGGATTGTAGGTCCAGGCATCAATCGAGTGCACCAGCCCGCGCCGTTCGCGCAATTCCTGGAAAAGCCTGGAGCTATGTCCATTCCCCAGCAATGTCGCGAGCACATCCAGCACTGGGACATCCGCATCACGGATTTCCGGGATGTGCCAGGCATAATGAAAATGACCTAACTCCACGGGCGCTTCCTCGATCACCTCGCGCGGCGCGGTTTGCTTTGGCTCGATCGGCATCACGTTCGGCGGGAGTGGTCGTGCCTTCACGCCCTTGTATGCTTCGCGAAATTGCGCTTCCACTTCGCTCGCGTGAATGTCTCCCACGACTACGAAGAATGTGTTATTCGGCGCATATTTTTCGCGGTAATACGCCACAATATCTTCGCGCGAAATTTCGTTAAAGATATCGGGATAGCCAATCACCGTGTAACGATACGGGCTGCGAATATAAGCGGTCTCGAACAAGCGCCGGCTCGCGCGCCGTGATGGATCATCCTGGTTCATGTCCATCTCGCGCAAAATCACCTGCTTTTCTTTTTCCACTTCCTCCTGCGGCAGCGTCGCGTTCTGCATGATGTCGCAGAGGATATCGATGGCAATTTTGGTCCCGGTGCTCGGTGCATTGATGTAATACACCGTTCGGTCGAACGAGGTGTAGGCGTTCATGTACCCGCCCGCGTCCTGCACCTCCTGGTCAATCTTTCCTCCTTCGCGCCGCTCCGTCCCCTTGAAGAGCATGTGCTCCAGCATGTGTGAAAGGCCGGCCCCGAGCCATTTGCCTTCATCGATGCTGCCCGCCTTGCACCAGGCCTGGACGGAAACTACCGGCGCGCTTGGGTCTTCACGGATGATCAGCACAAGGCCATTTTCCAGCGTAATTAAGCGCGTGCCGGGCGGTAGCGCTGGAATTTCTGTTGCAATCTTGTCAGAAAGCGCGGATGAAGCCGGGGCGCTCTGCCGGTTGAACTGCCACTGCGTGCTCAATTTTTTTCCAATTCTCTGGGTTGAGTGCCGGAAGCACCTGTTTTCTTGCTCGAAGGAATGAACGGATCCCGAAACGCTTCTTCAAATGTAAACACATTCTTGAAATCGTCCGGGCTGTCCTTTTCCGTTTTATGCAACAACCCGTTCTCCACCATCGAAAATACCATATTGCCAAAATCCTCGCATTTGCGGACGCCCCACTCCTCGAGAACGGTCAGCGCCATGGGCCCGAACATCGCCAGCGCATACTCGCGAATTCCATTCAGCAGTTGCTGGCCGGATATATGACCGGTCTTTCCCTTGTTCGCTTTGCTGATTGCCTTTTGGGTGAACTCCAGCGCATCCCGGAGGAAGATGTATGCTTCGCGGTCGTAGCGTGAATCCTTCTCAAGGATTTTGCTCAGCACATCTTCAAAGTTTATTTGTTGCATTCGATCCGCCTATGAAGTGGATATGCATTCGTTCTCTGGAACAACTGCAAGCATCAACCTCATCGAGGCTATAGTAGGGCAAATCTCAGGCGACGGCAATATTCACAACCCTTTTTGGCACCACGATAATTTTCTTGATCGTTTTGCCTTCGATAAATGGTTTGAGCCGTTCGCTCGCGAGCGCGATTTTTTCGATCTCCGCGCTGCTTGCTTCAGTGGGCACAACGATCTTGTCACGCAGTTTTCCATTCACCTGCACAGGCAATTCAACCGTATCCTCCACGAGCAAGGCGGGATCAAATTGTGGCCAGGGCTGGTAGGCGAGCGATTCAGCCGAGGACCCATGTAATTTTCCATTCAGTTCTTCGGCTATATGCGGAGCCATTGGGTTCAGTAATTTGAGAAATTCGTTCAGCACCGATTTCGGCAAAACTTCCCAGCCCATCGCTTCATTGATGAAAACCATCAGGGCGGAGATGGCTGTATTAAAGCGCAGTGCATCCAAATCTTCGGTAACTTTTTTGATCGCGGTATGAAGCGCTTTCAACTGCGCCGGGGTTGCCTGGACCTCCTGGATTTTCGGGTTCAGCCGAATCCCATCGAGCAGGGCTGGTTCCGCGCTGCTGCTCGCGGTGAGTTTTTCTTCGAATTCAGTTTCACTCTTTTCATCCACGAACAACCGCCAAACGCGACCCAGAAATCGGTAAACGCCTTCAACTCCTTTCGTGTTCCATGGCTTCACCATTTCAAGCGGCCCCATGAACATCTCATAAAGCCGGAACGCATCGGCGCCATATTCGCGAAGTATGTCGTCGGGGTTCACCACATTGCCGCGCGACTTCGACATCTTTTGGCCGTCTTCGCCTAAAATCAGCCCTTGGTTCACCAGACGATAGAATGGTTCCGCTGTGGAGACATAACCGAGATCGAACAAAACTTTGTGCCAGAAGCGAGCGTATAGCAGGTGCAGAACCGCGTGCTCTGTGCCGCCCACGTAAAGATCAACACCTGGCTTAACCGGCTTCTGTTCGCTCCCGCCCGAGATCGCGCTTGAACCCATCCAATAACCCTCCGCCTCCGGACTGCAAAAACGGCTCGCATTGTTAGGGTCTAAATATCGGAGATAATACCAGCAACTCCCGGCCCATTGCGGCATCGTGTTCGTCTCACGTGTGGAACCATCCGGAAGGTTCACCCAATCCTTCGCCCGAGCCAATGGCGGTTCGCCGCTGGCGGTCGGTTTGAAATCGGTCAACGAGGGCGGAATCACCGGCAAGGCACTTTCCGGCAATGCTTCGTGATGTCCATTGCGCCAGATAATGGGGAACGGTTCGCCCCAATAGCGTTGGCGGCTGAAAAGCCAGTCGCGGATTTTGTAATTGATGGTTTTGCGCCCGAGTTGTTTTTGCGCAAGCCATTCAGTGATTTTCTTCTTCGCCTCAAGCGTCGGCAGCCCATTGAATTCACCGCTGTTCATTGCCGTGCCGAGACCGGTGAACCCTTCCGACGGTTCACCTTCCGGCGCTTGCACGACAACGCGGATCGGGAGGTTGAACTTGCGGGCAAATTCCAGGTCCCGTTCATCATGAGCAGGAACGG
>JBQCGE010000594.1:0-3848 GCA_051955955.1 Verrucomicrobiota bacterium | reverse complement strand
AAAATATCGCGGTGACCGGCTCAAACCCTCCGTTTCGAATTGCGTCGCTAAGTTTGCCGAGTTCGATTGCAGGATTGATTTCGGTGAGCCGTACCGCGCTTAGCGTCAAGCCGGGACAGAGCGCCTACTTGGCAGTTTCGGGCGCGTCGATTCCATCCACAGCGACGTTGCAGATCAGCGGTGACGGTTTGACGGTTGGGCCCACGACCTATTACGCAAATAAGCCAACCGGGAAAAATTCCCTGGAAGTGCGTGTGCAAGTCAGCACAACTGCCACACCCGGTTTGCGCAGTTTTATCGTGAATAATGGTGGTTCGCTGGCTTATGCAAACGGCTATCTGGAAGTGGAGCCTGCATTTCCGGATTACAATTTCGATGGATTGGATGATCGCTTTCAACGCCAGTACTGGGCTCCGTGGACACGAACGGAAGCCCGCGCGTCATCCGACCCGGACGGAGATCATTTCTCAAACGAATACGAATTTCGGAGCAATACGAACCCGACCAATAGCGCGTCCTGGAGTCTTCGCATCGATTCGGTCAGGCAAGGCCGTTATGGGACAGTTGTGACCTGGAACGCGGATATTGGAAAAAAATACCAGGTTTACAGTCGCCCGGTTTTTGACGTGACGAATGGCTGGACAGAAGTTGGAGGCCCGGTGACCGCGACGAACGCGGTGATGAGCATCAATCATCCGAACCCTCAACCCGAGAAGCGCTTTTATCGGCTCCAGCAACTGCCTTGAGCTGAGGCCATTCCCCCGTTCAGCTTTTCACTAAACTGATTTTAGTGAAAAAAGTGGAACACGCGATTTAATGCGCCGAGAACCAAGATGATTGCAATGACCCACGCCGCGAATCGGATCAGCCTTAATTCCCGCAGAAGCTGTTTTGATTGTTCGTCGTTCATGAGGCTTGGTTAGGTTTTCAAGAAAGAGGTTCGAGGTTGACCTCGTGAAGAGTTTTGCCTTCGAGGTTCTGGACGGTAATTTTGCCGGAGTGCGATTGGAATTTCGCGTGCATCCACGTCGCCGCTTTTTTTTGTGGGCCGCCTCCGATTAATTGACCGTAGGGGAATTGTTCCGTTGCAGGCAACCATGCGTGTTGATGTGTGTGCCCGGAAATGATCAATTGCGTTTTCCAGTCGACCAGGGAGGAATGCCAGAGCTGGCGGCTGCGCAAACTATAACGATCGAAACCGCCGTCATCGTAATCCTGCGGCGATTCGTCCCGCCAGCGGAGTGGGATATGGCAAATGACTATTCGATAGGGAGCATCCTGAAATCCTGGCTGGCGAATGAGCTGCTCCAGCCATTTGGCTTGCTCCTGCCGAAGCTGTTCAAAAGCGACGCGTCCCTGAAAGCTTGGGTGGGAGTCGGGTTTATCCTCTCCAGTGTGCAGGCAAATCAGCGCGACAGGCCCGGAGCGGAACGCGTAAAATGGACGATTATTGGGAGTGTCAACCAGTTCGGTCATTTCGAAGGCATGAGGCCCACGCACATCATGATTCCCCCAGGTAATGAAAAGTGGCCGCCTCTGAGTAATGTCACGAGCTCCAGGGTTTAGCAATGTGGGAATGAGCAGGTCGGGAGATGTCCAATTATTGCAGGTGTCTCCGTTCCAAATCAGGAAATCGGCTGAAGGAGTCGCTGCGTGAAGATCCTGAATTGTGTCGTTATGAATGTGAGTGTCATTCCAAATCACAAATTGGGTTGTGGCAGCTTTCTCATCGAGAGTCGCAAAAGGCTTCGATTCACTGGTATGTTGTTCGCCGTCATTCGCGGCGGTAGTTAAGGCCGTGATTTGATATTTACCACCAGGCATTAACCCTCTCACCCGTATCCTGAGAACCTTTTCACCTTGCGGCACAAAGCCGAAAGAATCCGTGCCGAATTCTGATTTAGCACCATCGTCCCCGACGCAAAGAATGCGCCCTTTACTCAAGCGGCTAACACCCCAAACGGCGTCAAAACCATCAGAGGTGGGAGCCATCAAAACAAGAGGAGTCGTGACCAGTGCAGTGGAAGCAGGTTCAGCCTGGCTCGAAGCAGAATTCAGGAACGCACTGGTTGCTGCAGCAGAAGAGATGGTCCCGAGAAATTGACGACGCTTCATCCAGTTCGTTTAGCAGCGTAAGCCGGAGGAAGCAAACCTGTTGTTTGTCCCCGATCAGCCATGAAACGCTTGCATCGAGACATAAGAAAAAAGGCGCTGGACGGAATTGCCCAGCGCCACGGAAATAATTCCTATTTAAAGCAGGTGTTTAATCCTCTGCTGTGTTGCGGTCGCCTTGCAGAGTGAGGTTCGCGAGCTGCATTTGTTTCGTGAGCCAATGATTGAAGGCTTCACTTGCACCGCGGCGGCGGAGCTCTTCCACAAATTGCGGAAGTTCCTTTTTCGTTTCCTCCTCAGTGGCTGGCACGAGCTTTTCGAGGTAAGCCACGTAACCACCTTCACGAGCGGGGATGTAGCTGCTGGCGTGGCCTGGGGTGAGGTCAAACACATTGGCTCGCAGCGATGATGCATCCAACTGCGGCGGGAGGTTTTCCACGGATGATTTGGGATCACGATCAAATGGAGGAACCTTGGTCACGGAATACCCTGCGGCTTGCGCGGCTGCTTCGAACGACTTGCCTGAAGCGAGGGCGTTCGTGACAGAAGTGGCGAATGCTTGGCCCGCTTCGCGGCAGAGACGCAATGCTTCTGAACGACGATAATCGTCGACGACCTGTTGCTTCACCGATTCAAAGCTCGGCAATTCGCTTGGGATGCGGCGTTTGAATGCGACGACGTAAACCGTATCTTCGCCGACCACGGGTTCGGTAATAATCGGTTCTTCAGCACTCAGGTTGAAAGCCACGCGGCTGAATTGGGAAGGCACATTCATATCGACTGGCTCCTGTCCCTGGGCAAACGGTTGGCTGACGTGTGTGCGCAAATTTTTTGCCTGGGCGAGATTCTCCAGGTTTTCCGCCGGGTTGGGCGAATTCGTCTTAATCGGCATCGGTTCGAGTGCGGTGGCGAAATCGATGGCGGCGCGGCGTGCTTCAACCAGAGCGGACTGGTGTTTCAGTTCATCCCGAATCTTTGCCTTGGCGGCCTCGGCACTGAGCGGCTGCCCATTACTGTCTGTGTAAAAATTAGGACCGCGCTTTGCATATTCATTATCAATCTCAGCGGCGAGATTGGTGATTCCGGCAATGTGCGTTTCAGCCTGTGCATAGTAGTTGCTGGCTGGGAAAGCGACGTAGCTGACCTGAACCCGCTCCGGGAGACGGTAATTGGCGGCGCGATTTGTATAGAATCGAGTGAGCAGGTTGGTGCTCATATCCACCTTGGAAAAGTAATTGGATGAGTTAAACAGGACGACTTCGCTGACCGCCTTTTCGTGCATGTGACGAAATTCCTGTTCTGCTTCCTGCGGCGTGACCAACTTGCCCGGGGCGCCGGCGAGTGAAGCCAAATGCATGATGCCAACCTGATGCTCCGCGTAACGCCGGAAATCTTCGGCGGTCAATCCTTTCGGAGGGAGCTGAGCAACGAACCTGTCGTAAAACTCCTTATGAAACTGCTTCGTCTCGCGGTCCTGAAAGACCGTGGCGATCCAATCCGCGACATCCTTTTCGCTGACCTTGATGTTGTAATCTTTGAGGCGGTCGAGCAGGAGCAAGCGAGTGCGTGTCTCCCGTTCGATGGGGCGAAGCTGGCGAGTCACTTCATTATCCACAGGCCATTCGCCATAATTAAAGAGGTACTGGAGAACGGCTTCCTTGCGAGTATTCGCATAATGGTTATAGGAGATAGGTTCACCATCAATGGTGCCCACAACGCTATTCCCTCCCCCGCCC
>JBQCGE010000593.1:0-2904 GCA_051955955.1 Verrucomicrobiota bacterium | reverse complement strand
CAACGGGGCGCAATTCTGTTCCGAGACGTTGGATTCGGCTCACAGTGGCAAATTTTGTTCCACCCAGGTTGGTCCCTTGCAACGCGGGCCTGCATCGGTCCACTGCAGCAGGTCGATATGCATCCGGCGTGCAGTCATCCCAGGATCCCATGCGTGGTAAACCATAAAATCGGTTTTGTCGTCCGGCCCCTTCACGATGGAATGATGCCCGGGGCCGAGAACCTTTCCGGGAACAGTCCTCAGAATTCGCGCACCTTTTTCATTCACAGTATCTGCATAAGGACCCATTACCGAATCTGCTGTGCCATAATCTACCACGTAGCCTTCGCCCTCATAACAACCGCCGCTGTAAGTGCAAAAATATTTTTCACCCTTTTTAATGACGCAGGGTCCTTCCAACGTGTGCCAGTCGAAAACGTTCCCATACATGGTTCGTTGCGCCTTGAACAATTGCCAGTCTCGGCGCGCGCGAAGCACGGTTTTAGGCTCGCCAGCGAGCCGGGTCATATCAACTAAACGATCCGCTTCGAGCGCAGTTCCAGCACGGGCTTGATTGGAGTGATCAAGACAATCCCGGGCGTAAAATAAATACCACTCCCCGTCATCATCACGGAACGGACTTGCATCAATCGCAAAAGGGCATTCCCCTGGATTCTCCATCAATGCGCCAGCATCCTGGTACGGTCCTTCAGGATTTTCGCTCACGGCAACCCGCAGCTTGTGATTCAATCCTTCAGTGGCGTAGGAAAAATAGAGATAGAATTTCCCATTATCGTAAGCCACTTCCGGAGCCCAAAATACTGCACCCTGGGCAAAGTCTGGCACCTCGTAAGCCCCACCGTGCAGCTTCCAATTCACCATGTCATCGGAAGTGAGCAGCGGAATTGCCATTACTTTCGAGCCAATTTTCCTCGTTGAAAACTCCGCTTCGGAAGCGGTGGATTGTTCGCTGATTGGGCCGGTCCCGACAGCGTAATATTTGCCGTTATATTTCCAGACGAACGGGTCAGCAAAGCAGCCACCGTAAACCGGGTTTTTCCATTTCATCATTTCCCTCCTCCGCTGCTAATTTACATCGAAACGGAAGATTTGCTGAACGAATGGAATCAGACTAGACAATCTGTTTCTTTTGAAGGAGCGAAAGCAGCATCTCTGCGCAGGCCTTGGCGAAACGCGGATCATTTATTTCAGTTTCCATCTCCAGAACAGGAATCCCCGGCTTTAAGTTGCTCTTTAGATTTTCAAATAACGCGCGGTCCGCTTCCGGATCATGAAACGATTTGCCCGGCGCGCTGATCACGCTAATGGCTTTCGTCGGAATTAAAACACTGACCGGTCCAACCGACGCGTTTAATTTTTGCGCGATAATTTTCCCCAACTCAGCATTCTCTTCGACGCTGGTGCGCATCAGAGTTACCTGCGCGTTGTGCTGGTAAAAGGTTCGCCCGCGATATTTGTCCGGGACAGTTTCAGGCCCATGAAAATTCACCATATCCAGGCAACCGGGCGTGACAACGGCGGGAGTGCCCGTTTTCGCCGCGGCCTCAAGCCGATGCGGCCCGGCAGTTAAAAAACCACCTACAAGTTCATCGGCCCATTCCGTGGTTGTAATGTCGAGAACCCCCTCAATCATTCCAGACTCGATGAGAGACTCCATCGTTTTGCCCCCAATCCCGGTCGCATGAAAAACGAGAACTTCATAACCAGCCGCTTCCAACACTTTTTTTGCTTCCTGCACGCATTCAGTCGTGTTGCCGAACATGCTGGCTGCAATCAGAGGACGGTCTGTTTGAGATTTTTCAACCGGCGCCTCAACCATCCCGCAGATTGCCCCGGCGGCGCGCGAAAGAATTTCGCGTGAAATCCTGTTCAACCCGGCGACATCCACAATACTGGGAAACATGACAATGTCCTTTACGCCGAGGTATTGTGCAGTATTGCCGCTGGCCAGAGTTGAAACCATCAATTTGGGAAATCCAATCGGAAGCGCTCGCATAGCAGCAGTGCCAATCGAAGTGCCGCCTCCCCCGCCGAGAGAAATAACCCCATCGATGCGCCTCTCCTGCGCCAGGCGAGAGAGGACAATCGGAGCGCCTTGAGACATAGCCTTGATCGTTTCACCACGATCCTTGCGAGCGACGAGCTGCTTTAGATCAACTCCCGCTGCTTTCGCAATTTCTTCCCGGGTGATGTCAGGATGCAGTTTCGGTTCTTGAAGCGCGCCAACATCGATCACCAAGGTCTTGTGACCGCGTTTGCGAATCAACTCGGCGACAAATGCATGTTCCTCGCCCTTCGTGTCCATGGTTCCCAGAATGGCAATTGTTCCCATAAGCAAATCACAAACAACATTTTCGGAAATGACAATTCAAAAACCGCCCCCCAAATGAAAAACGCGCGATTCAGCACCGCGCGTTTTAATCAATAATAGACAAAATCCGCTATTACCGTTTCGCCACCCCGAGATCACTCAGCTTTGCCGCAATATCCTTGCCGTGGTTCTCAGTATTCACGTGTTTATCGATATAAGAAATCTTTCCGTCCTTATCGATATAAAAGGTCCAGCGATTTGCCATTCCCCGTTCGTTTAGAACGCCAAATTCCTTGGCCGTTTCTTTCGAAGGATCGCTTAAAATGGGATAATCCACTTCCAGGGTTTTTGCGAACTTTGCATTTGTATCAGGGTCATCAACGCTGGCGGTGAAATAAGCCACGTCATACTTGCGGATCAAGTCGCCTTGTTCAGCCATCGCTTTGCATTCTTTGGTACAACCCGGAGTGAACGCCTTGGGAAACCATGCAATTACCACCGGCTTCTTTCCTTTGAAATCAGAAAGTGAATAGGTTTTTCCGTCACTTCCTTTCAATTTAAAATTCGGTGCGGGATCGCCTTCCTTTAAAGTT
>JBQCGE010000592.1:0-5517 GCA_051955955.1 Verrucomicrobiota bacterium | reverse complement strand
CAAGCGCCAAAGCGCTATGTTCCGCTCAACGCAGTGCCCCATAGCGGAACTGGACCTTTCCGATCCGAATCAAATGCCCTGATTTCGACCGGTATCCGCCAAACCCGAGTCTCAGTCTCAAGTCTCTTATCGTAGAGACTGAGACTGAGACTTTGCCTGCTGCAACGAACTCAGACGCAGCTTAGAGGCAAGTTCCATGACCAATTTGCTCATAGGAAAGCATATCATCGGCGAGCTTGCTGATTTGCGCTGCGGCATGGTGGCGAACACCCTGATGAAATGTTCTTACGGGTGCGCCATCAATCACCTGTTCCTCAGCACGGAATCGCCGAATCGACTCTGCCCCTGCAAGGGCGAGTGAATCCGCGAAATCGCGCATGTGAAGCAATGCCTCGCGTAATTGTACCACCCGCGCCACGGCTAAATCATTCGATAACACCGCGCACCCGCCAAAATACCCGAGAAAAGCACCATCCGCCGCGTAATGTGGGGCCCCGCGATCTAACATCCACTCGTATTCGCCGCTGTGATGTTGCAGCCGATAACTCATTACGAACGGAACGCGTTTGTTAAAACAACTGGTGTAATGTTGCAGACAGCGTTCGAGGTCCTCTTTGTGCACCCCTTCCGCCCAGCCATTGCCAAGCTCCTGCTCCAGAGTTCGCCCGCGAAATTCGAGCCATGCATTATTGAAATAGAAACAGCCCATGTCCGCGCCAGACATCCAGATCATGACACGGGTGCCATCCGCGAGTTGCTGAAAGTGTTTCACGTCCGCATTCCTGATGATTCGTGACGCGTCCTCTTTCATTTGTGATTCCGGGAATAAGTTAAACTTTCAGCCAACAACCTGAAAGTGGTGATTCTCCACCATTTTGTTGATCCAGCGCCAATAAGTCAATCCCGCCATCGCCTTTAAGAATCGATCCCTGAAATACCCCTCAATTTCGCCACAACGGCATTCCTCGTCCGTGCGCCCACTCTCTTTTTTATGTCAGGGAGCACACGTTTCTGGAGGATTACCCCACCTTCTCTTGCATCTGCTCCCCCATTGTTCTGATCTGTTCCCGGTGGGAAATTTGAATCATGTTGAAATGGGCCATTATTTTCGGAATTGTCGCTGTGATTGCCGGTTTTCTCGGTTTCGCAACACTGGCAGGTGTAGCAGCAACCATTGCTAAAGTTCTCTTTTGGTTATTCGTGGCGGTGACCGTTATCCTCGTGATAGCCGGAGTTTTCGTGGCAAAGAAAATATTCTAGGTTCGCCATCGAAGCATTGGGCAACAACGAGAGCCGATCCGGAGGGAATAGGCCGTTCGGGTTGGGGTGCTCCTTTCGGGAAACGAAAGCCAATGCCATGCTCGGCAGATTCCTTCTTGATCCCGCGGTTGAGCCGTAGTGGAATGCCCGAACCTTGCAGCTCTGATGAAGGCGCAGGGTTGCGGGTTTTTGAATGACATCCACCACGGCCATCAGCGTAATCTCAATCACCTTTTTCGCTTCACTGCTGCGATCTACCTTCGGCTTTGGCGAAGCGTTGTTTTCCGTGCCGTTGCTGATCCTCTTTTTGCCCATGGCGGTGGCGGTTCCACTCGCGGTGCTTTTATCGGTGGTGATTGCGTTGATCGTGATCGTGCAGGACCATGAGCATATCCACATCAGCAGCGCCAAAGCGTTGATCTTATTTGCGCTGCCCGGCATTCCCATCGGCCTTTTGATTTTGGTTTATGGCAACGAAGCGTGGGTAAAGGTCGCCTTGGGGATTTTCATGATCCTGCACTCGCTCTATTCGCTGGTGGGTAAGAACAGCCTGACACTGCGGGAGGACAGTAATTTCTGGCTCTTTATCTGCGGGTTTGCCTCCGGAATCCTGGGAGGCGCTTACGGGTTGAATGGGCCGCCCCTGGTCCTCTATGGCAATATGCGCCGCTGGAGCGCCAAACATTTCCGGGCCACCTTGCAGGCGTATTTCCTGCCAGCAAGTTTGATGGCCGTGGCCGGATATTTAATCAAGGGCCTGTTGAACGCGACGGTATTTCACTATTTCCTGATATCCTTGCCAACGGTCATCCCGGCGATCTTTCTGGGCCGCCACTTAAACCATAAAATCAGGGACAATTCCTTCTTCCGGTATGTCTATATGTTTTTAATAGCGATTGGGGTGTTCTTAATCCTCGATACGCTGGCACGATAGCGAATGAAAGATGAACTGCCTCTGTTAAACGCAAGGGTCGCGAAGAACCGCCGGTGACTGCTCCGAAGAAGGATTTACTGTGTCTCCCCGCGAGTGACGCGCATGAAAACTTCCTCAAGCCCGATTTCATCCTCCCACAAGCCGGTCAGGCGAACGCCGTTCCGCACCAGTGTATCCGCGACAAAACTTGGGTCGGCATCCTGGCTCGCCATGGTGATCTTTACCTGACCATCGACTTGTTCGACTTCGGAAATTTCGGGACGGGCCTTCAATAACTCAATAGCACGCGCTGGTTCATCCGCCACTTTGACCCAGTAAATCTGCCCCGAGCCCATTTGATCCCGCACCCCTTGCACGGGGCCGCTGTAAATGAGCTGCCCTTTCTCAATAATGGCGACGCGGTTACAAAGCGTCTGTAATTCACTCAAAATGTGGGAGGAAATAATGATGGTTTTGCCCATCCGTTGCAGTTCCTGCAAAATGGCCATCATTTCGATGCGGGCGCGTGGATCAAGACCGCTGGCCGGTTCGTCCAGGAGGAGCAGTTGCGGATCATGAATCAATACGCGAGCGAGCCCGAGGCGCTGTTGCATCCCGCGACTCAGCGCACCGATCAAGGCTCCCTTCTTCTCGCTCAACCCGACCAGTTCCAGCACATCGCTCACCGTCTTCTCCCGTTGCGCGGAAGGGATTTTGTAACATGCCCCGAAGAAATCGAGATACTCAGTCACTTCCATGTCCTTATAGACACCGAAGAAATCCGGCATATACCCGATGATGTGCCGCACGCGATCTGCCTCATGCACGACATCATGGCCCAACACTTCGGCCTTGCCTCCTGATGGCGCAAGAAAGGTGGCGAGGATTCGCAAGGTGGTCGTTTTGCCCGCGCCGTTCGAGCCGATAAAGCCGAACAGGTCGCCCCGGTTCACCGTGAGCGTAAGCGAGTTCAGCGCCACCATGTTCCCGTAAACCCGGGTCAGGCCTGTTGTTTGGACCGCCGGGACTTGCACCGGGGGAGGAACCGCTGTGTCGTTCGACATATAATTAAATCGCGTTTTTCTGCTTTAACCCCACGCTCAACCGCAGCAACGTATCGCGCCGGTAGCGGGGCGGATTGAATTGATTAACCTTCTCCTCAAACCCGAAATTCGGCAGCCATGCAAAAACCACCGCATCCCCACGTTCGACCTGCGGTGTCAGGTCCAGACCGGCGGGAGAGATGAAGTTGCGGCCACTGATGCCCGCTTCGTTCAAGTGGGAAATAAAGCTCGCGACCGTTGCCGTGAGCGGACGATCCTCAAGCTGTCCCCCGCTGGTATCGCCAAGCGGATTACGGCGGCGATCAATCGCGCCACGGAAGTAAACGCCGTTCTGCTGGACCCATGTGCGAATGGCCACTCCCTTGGCGGGGTCGAGCTGCACCGATTTCTTTTCATTCGGCTGCAACGGGTCCAACTCGAAAATCGCCTGGTTCACAACCACTCGAACATTATCCAACCGCTGGTCCATCAGGTTTTGCAAATCGACCTGGTAATGACTCCCATTGTCACTCACAGAAGCAACGAATGGGGTGCTGTTGGTCTTCAGCCAATCATTCACGTACAAAAGGCTCGTCCAAACCGGCACAAAAATATCTGCCTTGAACGTATTCCCCTCCTGCACGATTCGCGCCTTGCTTGCCTCGCGTCCACCGCCGTAACGATCCGTCAATTCACCGCGCAAGGTGGCGTAGCCCTTCTCCCCCTGGAGCGGGTAATTCGCATTGCCCGAGCTATACACCGAGATATAAGTATGCCCTCGCAAATCCACCTTATCGCCGCGTGGCAACACATCGACGATGTTCAATTCGTTCCACTCCGTTTCACCCGCACGCAGTTTGTATCCGATGAAATAAATGAGCAGCGAGAAGAGGACGACATAAGCCGGAAAGGTGATCCACGTGAGCATTTGTTTGCCAATTCGCTTCAACCACCATTGATCAAATGGACCGATCACCAGCAGGTAAACCACCAGCAACAGCAAAAGCCAGGTGACCGGAAGTTTCTTGATCTGCCTGCTGTCAATCAACGCGCCGAAGACCCCATCAATGCTGCTTCCGCTATATCCATATTGATCCACTGTGGAGAATAACTCACCGGGAATCCCAGAGAGCTTTGCCCAGAAATAGCTCCGGTTTTTCCAGGATCGGAACGGCTCGCGCTCCGGGCTGAACGTCAGCAAAGTTATTTTGCCCCGCCCACGAGGAGCCTGCACCACCAACGGAATCCCCTGGTTCGCGATCAACGTATAGGCTTCCTTTACCGTCCCTGTAGCGACGGGAATTTGCGCATCCGCGAATTGCAATTCGCTCGAAAGGTTTGCGTAAGCATTTTGGGGCTGGCTCGAATTTTTGCGACGTCCGCCGGGACGTATTTGCGACGTCACTTCTGAACTTCCAGCGGCTTCGGACTTGATCCAATCCGCGAATTCACTCTCCAGCTTCAAGTTCGCCGTATCGGTCAAATCCATTGGAATGAATTGCTTCATCCAGGGCGTTCCATTGACGTCATTCAACTGCTCCACCCCAAGGATCAAATGCCCTCCGCCGCGCACCCAGGCGATCAACGCATTCACCTGGTTTACTTTGAGTTCCACGCCTTTTTCGGAATTCAGGTAAAGCGCGTTCAATCCCTCAAGCGCAATCGGGTTGTCTGGAAATTGCTCCACGCCCATTCGGGCCGCTTCCGGTTTCAAATCCTGTCGGTTCTGCTGAACATCGGGAAGGTTTGGCATCCCGCTAAAGCTGCGCGGAACAGCGCCTAGGACGGTGCTTTCCCACGCAACAGTTTTCACCTGAGGATTTTGCCGTTCCGCCAGAACTTTGCCGCTGCCATCTTTAAGCCGCGCTTCCCACCCGCCCCCAAATCTTCCCCCGGAAGCAAAGACGGGAATGTAAATTCGTTTGCGTGTGTTCGTGGGTAATTCAACGGGCACGAGGCGGCTTTGATCGCTCGAAAAAGGACCGCCGCTGATCTCGATTACCCCATTGAAGCCCGGTCCATCATTGAAAACCTCGCAGGTAACGGGGAACCATTCCCCCTCATGGACCACACCATCGAAGCCGATGAATACATCAAATTGCAACGCCGCCTGCGCGCGTAACCCAAAGATCAGCATCAGGGCTAGTATTAATGCCTTCGGCTTATTCATCGTATGATCGGCTGCACCCAACTTCTAGTGACTGTGGCTCAGGGTTGCAATGCAAAATGCTTCCACATCGATTTTTCACATTCGACACTTCAAGCTCTCGTTTCAATCACCTCTTTGACAGATCCGAATGA
>JBQCGE010000591.1:0-9450 GCA_051955955.1 Verrucomicrobiota bacterium | reverse complement strand
ACCATATCCACGGAACGATCCAGGTAAACCCCGATTAACGCGCCTGCGCCTACTTTCGATTTTTGCAGTCGGTGCCCCAGTTGGTTCGCCCGCGCGTTCAACTCCCTGTACGTCAGGGTCTGGTCACCATACCTGACCGCTGTTGCATCGGGCGTCTGCGAAACCTGCTGTTCAAAGACTTGGTGAATGCATTCGCCGAGTGAATAATGTTGCTGCGTATTGTTCCATTCGACCAGGATTTGATGGCGTTCAGCATTGGGCAGGAGATTGACTTCCGATACTTTTTCGTCTGGATTGGCTGAAATGCTTTCCAGCAGAACTTCGAAATGCTGCAGCATCCGCGTGATTCGCTCCGGGTCAAACAGGTCGGTATTGTACTCCGCGGTTAATTTTAGGCCGCCCGAAGATTTCCTGGCGGCCAGAATTAATTCGAACTTCGCCGTGCCTGTATCCACATCCAGCCATTCAACCTCAAATCCCTGGAATAAATGCGGTTTGAGAAATTCGTGTTCGAGGGAAAACATCGCCTGCACAATCGGAGAATGGCTCGACGCGCGTTGCGGATGCAATTCTTCCACCAGTTTATCGAATGGAACATCCTGGTTTTCGTAAGCTTCCAGTGTGGTCTTTCGCACCTGCGCGGCGAATTCGCGAAAGGTCGGATCGCCGGCGAACGAAGAACGTAACGCTAGAGTGTTCACGAAGAACCCAATAATTTCCTGGGTGGATTCGTTTTGTCGCCCTGCAATTGGCGAACCGATAATCAAATCTTCCTGGTTCGTGTAACGGTGCATCAGCACTTTAAAGGCCGCGAGCAAAACCATGAACAGAGTGCAATCCAATTCACGGGCAAGCGTTGACAGGCGCTCAAGCAAAGTGATAGGGAGCAGTCGGGTCGTAAAGGTCCCGTCGTAGGTCTGCGTGGCGGGCCGCGCATTATCCAGCGGCAATTGCAGCACCGGAAGCGGTGCAGCCAGCTTTTCGGTCCAGTAAGCAAGTTGCTTCTTATATTGTTCGGATTGCGCCCAGAGACTTTGTTTGCGCGCGTAATCGCGATAAGTAGATGCCGGAGCCAATGGCTCCGATTCGTCACCCTCAGCCAGCGCCCGGTATGCATCTGCCCATTCCTGGAATAAAATCTCAAAGGACCACTCATCCGAGGCAATGTGGTGAACCACGAGAGTGAGTATGTATTCCACATCGCCGGTCTGGAGCAGGGCAGCGCGAATCATCAAATCTTCTGCCAGGTTGAAAGGGCGGCGAACTTCCTCCGTCACGAAGCGATCCACCTTTTCTTTACGGCTCTCCTCGTTCATCTGCCGCAAGTCTGCAAAGCGGAATTCAACAGGGGAGGGTGGATTCACTTTTTGGTAAGGAACGCCTTCGCGGCTGACAAAAGTCGTGCGCAGCGCTTCATGCCGGGTGACAACCCGATTCAGGGCTTGTTGCAGAAGTTTAAAATTAACTTTTCCCGTCAGTCGTAAAACCGCGGGAACGTTATACAACGCACTGCCCGGTTGGAGCTTGTCCATAAACCAGAGGCGTTGTTGAGCAAAAGATAAAGGTGTGAGCGTGGCGGAATCTTTAATCAATTTCGCCAGGAGTGCTCTTTTTTCATCCTGCGACAGGTCTTTCAGGGAGGGTGGAGGGGTTGTACTCATTCAACTACTAGGCTATAACGCTTACCGGCGGAATGGAGCGACGCGGTCATTCTCTTGCGATTCAGTTGTGCAACCATGAACATTAAATCCGGCGATAAGCCTGCTGCGATTAAAGAAAAAGAGGCGCGGAGCAACAATCGGGGGGTGACACCTTTGCCAAACGCAAATTCAACGTAGGGGCAATTAAGCAAATCCCTGATGATCAAGAATGAGCGTTAATTCCAATCTAAGCAGGTTGAAATACACGACTTACGATGGACAAGCTCAAAGAGAAATGCACTCACACACGCCCTGCTCCAGTTGCGATTCTGGGCGTCCCTTTTGACGTCGTCACCACACGGGACACGATCGCCATCATTGATGATATGATCGTGTCTGGCCGTCCTCATTATCTCGCAACAGCGAACGTTGATTTTTTGGCGCAAAGCATGCGGGACGTGGAACTGCGGCGAATCCTTTTCGACTCCCACCTGGTCTTGTGCGATGGAACGCCGCTGATTTGGGCTTCCAAACTCCTGGGAAATCCTTTGCCGGAACGAGTTGCCGGATCCGATCTTGTCCCATTGTTGCTTCAGCATTGTGAGGAACGCGGGTATCGCCCATTTTTTCTCGGAGCTACACCCGAGGTGATGGAGCAAGCAATGGCACGAGTGAAGGCGCGACATCCATACCTTGAGGTGGCCGGCGGCTATTCGCCTCCATTCAACCGATTGCTCGAAATGGATCATGAGGAAATTTGCCGCAGAATTACGGAAGCGGAGCCTGATCTGCTGTTCGTCGGCTTTGGATGCCCGAAGCAGGAAAAGTGGATCAATATGCATTACAGATCGCTGGGCGTGCCCGTTTCAATCGGGGTGGGGGGCACCATCGATTTTCTTTCGGGCAAATTAGCTCGAGCTCCAATTTGGATGCAGAGGACAGGGCTGGAATGGGTCTTCCGATTGGCTCAGGAACCTCGTCGCCTGCTTTCGCGCTATGCGGATGATCTTTGGCATTTCGGCTGGGGGATTGCTGGCCAATATTTGCGTCTTCGCCTCCGCAGGAAACCAAAAGCAAGGTCGAGTGTGCCAGTGCGGCAAAATTTGGATTACAACCTGGTCGAGATGCCCAATCGTCTCGATTCCGAAGCGGTTAGAGACGAGAGGGAGAAGATTGAGTCGGCAATGACCAGCGAGATTCCTTGCGTCGTGCGGCTCGATAAAGTCACCTTCATCGACAGCACTGGAATCGGATTGCTGGTGCGCCTTCAAAAAAAAGCGCGGCTCGACAATCAACCGCTCCTGCTTGTCGAGCCATCGAAAACGGTAATTCGCGCGTTGGAGATGATGAAACTCACCTCCTTCTTCACAATGGTTCCAGATTTGGAAAGCGCTCGTGCACGGCTCAGAAACTCATCTACCGAAGGCAATGTTCAGCTCCGGGCAAAGGATTCGAGTGGTTTCCCTTCGCTGGAGTGGCACGGTGAATTAACGGCGGCTAACGCGGATGAGGTCTGGATTTCAACGAGGGATCATATCTCCGCCCGCGCCCTCATCCAGGAGAGTTTCGTGATTGATTTGTCCTCCGTCCAATTCATCGACAGCACTGGATTGGCATTGATGATTCGCGCAAAGAAATTTGGCGCAAGGCATGGAGTCAAAGTGAGGTTTATCGGCTGCGGAAAAAATGTCATGAACGTGATCCGCTTGAGCCGTCTTGAAGATTATTTGTTAAGCGCAGAATGAAAATTGGATTCTCAACTTCGGTGATTCAACGCGGAAAAACCGGCGTCGCTCAATATGTTTTTGCCCTTTTGAAAGCATTTCACGAGCTTCAAGAGGATCATCAATTTGTTTTATTTGTATTGGAGGAGGATGAATCGTTCTTTTCCCACTTGCGAGATCGGTTTCAGATTGAGCTGGTGAGTGAAAAGTTCCGGCCACCCATCAAGAACATCATCTGGCACCAAAGCATCCTGCCCCGGCTTGCAAAAAAACATCGGTTGGATGTGGTCCATGTGCCAAGCTACCGCCGGTTGCCAATATGGGCGCCATGTGCGCGAGTCGGCACCATTCATGACCTTGCTCCCTTTCGTGTTCCGGGAAAATATGATCTTGCCCGGATGTTTTATGGGCGCGTCATCGTGAAGCGCCTGGCCGCGATGCAGGACCAACTCATCGCCGTCAGCGGCAACACGGCAACCGACTTGAACCTGTTTTTCCGCCTGGGTGAAGAACGTGTGACGGTTGTGCGAAATGGTCTCGATCACGACCGCTTTCATCCGCACGATCGGGTCGATGCGTCCGCTCTCGCGCGTATTCGGTTTGGTCTGTCTCAGCCTTACCTGCTTTACGTGGCTCGTCTGGAGCATCCCGGAAAAAATCATATCCGATTGATCGAAGCCTTTGAGGAATTCCAGAAACAATCGAAGTCGGATTGGGTGCTGGCACTGGGAGGCAGCGATTGGCATGGGGCGGAGGTAATTCATGAACGCATCGCGCAATCTCCCGCCCGTGATTCCATTCGTGTCCTTGGGTTTGTTGCCGACCAGGACTTGCCTGCGCTGTATTCCGCTGCGAAAGCCTTTATTTATCCCTCGCTCTACGAAGGATTCGGCATGCCACCTGTGGAAGCAATGGCTTGCGGCTGCCCGGTGATTTGCTCAGATCGCGGTTCGCTTGGGGAAGTGGTAGGAGATGCGGCCATGATTGTGCAGCCCGAAAATCCTGATTCGATTCGGAATGCGATTCTCACTTTTTATAATTCGGAATCGTTGCGTTCGGAATATATCCGCAAAGGACTCGCTCGAGCGGCACAATATTCCTGGGAAAAAGCGGCCCGCGAAACTCTGGCCGTCTACCACCGGGCCATGCAAACGCGTCCTGGCTCGACCCCTGCACCTGTTCCTGAGCTTGTCGAAGGTGCTAAATAACGCCGAAGAGCTTGTAAACGTAGAAAATCGCTCCTATTTCCGCGGCAAGAAACAGGATGAAGCTCATGTATACCATTCCCAATCGAATGTATTCGACCATCGATTTCATACGTTTGCGTAAAGCAACCCGCATGCCGGATGCAAAAATGAGGAACGCACTCGTTCCTCGGCCAACCCATGGCTCTGCCAGTTCCTACAGCAATTTGGATTCCAATACGACGCCGGTCGTCTATGCCCCCACCACTGGCTGGGCCTGGATTCTCCAGTCGTTATCCTGCCGCAGGTAAACCGTGCGGCTTGGAAATGCAAAACCGATGCCGGCTTTATCAAATCGATCTTTCAATTCCAGGTTGAGACGTTCCATCCCCGCCACGTATTCCTTGTAATCCAACCCTTTCCACCAATGAACGACAGAAATGTTCAGTGAGCTATCGGCAAATTGGCTGAATCCGATTATGACGTCGTGCGTCATCGGATTACTTTTGTATATATCGTTCAGGATTTGAACCGCCTCTTCGATCTTTGCCGTCGGCGTCTCATACGTGAGTCCGATGTTGAAAACAGTTTTGATATTGGGCCGTCTCGTAATGTTCGTGATGGTCGCATTTCCCATTGTTTTGTTGGGAACGGTAATGATATGACCATCGAGATTTCGCAGGCGGGTGCTGCGGAGCCCGATTTCTTCGACCACGCCCTGGATGTCATTTAGCTTAATCATATCCCCAAGTTTGAACGGTTTATCGACGAAAACCGCAGCCGCTCCGAACAGATTTCCAATGGTATCCTGTGCCGCCAGGCCCAGTGCCAACCCGCTAATTGAGACACCGGCAAGAAGCGTCCGAATTTCGAAATGCAAATGATCGAGCGTGATCAGAATGGCCATGATCACGATAAAAACTTTAACTGTTTTGGTAACGAGAGGAATCAGCAGCTCGTTAAAGCTCTTTTCACCTTTGACCGCCGGGCGATTTTGCCAGTAGATCGCGAGCAGATCCACGACCTTGATCACCATGTAGGTGATTGAAAACGCGATCAAGAGGACCAGTCCGCGCCGGATCCAATGAGTGATCCAAACCGGCCAATCAAACAAATCGAACCCAAAATTAACGAATACGACGAGCGCCAAAACCCGCAACGGGCCATGCAGTAATTGGATCAGGACATCATCGATTTTGGTCTTGGTGCGCTGAGTTAGCTTCCGGAGCTGGACGGTGACGAGGAAGTCGAACCATTTGGCTGCGAAAACTGCCAGTCCAAGGTAAATCAGGGTGGCAATGTACTGCCAGAGCGGAATGCCCAGGAATTTCGTATTTAAATAGCTCAGTCGATCCAGGAAAAACGTAAGCTGTCCCCTTCCGCTGGAATCAAGGGATTCGAATGTAAACCCAGGGGGAACAGGGACTGTGACAAGGTCATTCGTCGATTGCCCCATCGAAACCATGCCCCACCCCAGAAGCAATAAAAGACCTGCAAAATAGAGGTAAATTAATCCGCGAAAAAACGATTTCATCTCGACTTACAAAACAGAAAATAATGGAGAAGCACGCAGGTGCTTGGGTAATGAAAATCCGGCAATTTATTGGCCCATCGCCTTGCTCAACGGTGCGCGCATTGCATTGGCCCAAAGCTCGTAACCTGCATGGGATAGATGCAAATAGTCCGGCATGATCTCGCGGGGGAGGCGGCCTTCAGTGGTAATAAATGTGGGGCCGAGATCGTAGTAGAAGATATTTTTTTCATCCGCAAGTTTATGCAGGATTTGATTCACCTGCAAAATTTTCCCCCGCTGCGGGTTTGGATTTTCCCCGCGAGGGAAAATTGCCAGCAGGAGTACTTTTGTTTCGGGCAATTTCTCTCGCAATTTTTTAACGATGGCTGTTACGCCTTCGGCAATCTGCTCCACGGTGTTATCCTCATTATTGGAGTTGTTGGTGCCGATCATGACAACCGCCGCTTTTGGCTTTAATCCATCCAGATTGCCGTGCTCCAGGCGCCAGAGGACATGCTGGGTGCGATCACCGCTGATGCCGAGATTCAGAGCGTTCATCGGTGCGTAAACCCGGTTCCACGTCTCCTTCCCTTCACCTTCCCAGCCTTGAGTAATGGAATCGCCTACAAAGATGACCTCCGCCTTTTCGCCGGTTTCCTGGACCCGCTTATTGATCAGTTCCTGGCGGTTTTTCCATCCCTGGTCCGGGCGAGGCACTGGATCAATTGCGGAATGCCCTTCCGCAATCAGGCTGGAACTGGTGAAGAAAGTCGCGCAGGCAAGCAGCAATGATTTTGCACCGATTTTCATATTTCGCGAGTTTAGTGCGACAGCTTCGCGGCGCAATCATATTGAGCACAATCCACATTATTTTCCCGGAGACCTTGGAAAGAAGATGAGCCCTCATCCGTTCTTTAGAACTTTTTCCGGGGGGCAAACTACAACAACGCTCCATGCTGATTTAGGTGCCCATTGCGTTGCCGGGCGCACGTGGAGGGGCATTTTATTTTGTTGGTTAACTTCTTATGAAAACGAAAATTCCATTCATTCTATTGCTTGCCGCTGCTTTCAGCGTGCAACAAATGCAGGCAAACGATCAGCAAAACAGCAGTTCGAAATCGAACTCCGATTCACAACAGCAAAGCTCATCGAGCCAGACTTCGTCTGATCAATCCAATAGCGCGGCAGAGCAATCAAACAGCAGCGCCGCGACTAGCCAGGGAAGTCCCGCAGAGTACCAGGCCGGCCAGTCTGGCCAACGCGGCACACCCGTGCAGTTCAATTCGCTTCCCCAACCGGTGCAGAAAACATTACGCGCCGAGGCTGGGGGATTGAATATAGAGAACGTAAAAAAGATGACCAAACAAGGTCAGACTTGTTACCAGGCCACCTTCGATAAAGGCGCCATGAAAGGGAAAGTGACCGTGGGAGAGGACGGCTCATTGATGCAATCACAGTTGGCGGAGGATCTGGCACTCGTTGCCGCGATTCCGGCGATTAATCAATCAGGCGAGCAGTTGAACTCGCTTCCTGAGCCTGTGCAGCAGACGATCAAGCAGGCCGCTGGTTCCAATGAAGTTGGCAATATTTCAAAGGACAGCCAATCCGGGAAGACCGTTTACCATGCAGCCTTTAATGATGCGGGTGTGCATACCGATCTGTTCGTAAATGAACAGGGCAAATTGATCGCGCGCTCGGATGAGACCGCGCTTTTCACCGCCCCCATTCAAAACACCCAAAGTCTATCCCTCAATTCCGCCCCTGAAGCAGTGCAGAAAGCTGTCCGGGAGAAAGCGTCCAGCTCAGGCCAGATTTCCGATATTGATAAAGGAACCTGGAATGGGAGGACCGCATATCGTGTCATGGTCGAGAAAAATGGGTCTTCCCGTCCGCTGATTATTTCTGAATCCGGGGATATCCTCGGCAGCCAGGGACAAACCAGCAGCGGTGCCCCGGCGAGCAGCGAGAGCCGGTCGAGCAGCCAAAAGAACACCGACCAGCAAAGTCAGGATAATCAGAGTCCGCAGAGCAACCCGCAGTCTCAGAACAACCAGAGCGATAATTCCAGCACGGGCAAATAGTTCCCGCAGCAGTATTCAAAACTACTCATAATCCCGGATGGATGGCACTTTCCGAGGCTTGACCAAAGAAGGGCTGCCATCCATCTTTTTGCATTGTGTTCAAAAAAGCTATTTTGGGAGGTCTCCTTTTAGCCGCATTGGAGGCGACTTGGGGAGCTGAACCGGAAAAGTCCGTCATCCAAATCACCACCTTCAGCCAGCAACCTGCCTGGGATGCTCCGTGGCGGTTTGACTCGGTTCGGCGTGCTTCGGGTTCAGGGTTTGTGATCAAGGGCAAGAAGATCATGACCAACGCGCATGTCATTAGTTGGGCGCGGCAACTCCTCGTTCACCGTTTTCAGGACCCGCATCCCTATGCAGCACGCGTTACTTATGTGGCGCATGATTGCGACCTGGCAATTATCGAACCAGAAGACAAAAGTTTTTTCGATGGTTTGGAGCCTCTTGAAATTGGCGAACTGCCGGTCGTGCGCTCCAGCGTCACAACCTATGGCTATCCCGCAGGAGGAGAACAAATCTCCTATACAAAAGGGGTCGTTTCCCGAATCGAAGTCCAGTCCTATGTGCATATCGGCAACCGCGCTTATGTTGCCGCTCAAACGGATGCTGCGATCAATCCGGGGAACAGCGGCGGGCCGGTAATCCAGGATGACAAAGTCGTTGGCGTGGCCTTTCAGGGGACACCTGGCCTGGAGAACACCGGTTTTTTTATTCCCACAACTTTAATCAAACATTTCCTCAAGGATATTGAAGATGGGCAGTATGACGGTTTTCCACAGGCGGGTGTCAGGCTCGTTTCCCTGCAAAACCCAGCTTATCGCCGTGCTTTGAAACTTCCCGAAAATGATCTCGGCGCTCGGATTGATTACATCTACGACGTCCCCACATCGAGGGAATTGCTTCGCGTTGATGATGTTATTTTGAAAGTAGGCGATTACGATGTCGGTAGCGACGGCACCATTATATATGAAGGCAATCGGGTCTTTTTGGGAGTTGCCTTTAGTGATATCCAGAGCGGGGAAAAAGTTCCCCTGCAACTCTGGCGGAGCGGGAAAGAAATGGATATTTCACTCCCCATTTATACTTACACCAAAGACAAAGCCGAAGGGAATCAATACGACATCCTGCCGAAATATTATATTTATGGCGGGATGGTCTTCGTTCCATTAAGCCGGGATTACCTAAAAACGCTCGGGAATAATTGGAATGATCCTCAGAATGCGCCGCTCATGTATGAGCTGTTTTATCGCAAAAACGAATCACCTTCGACCGCCCGTACTGAACCAGTGGTGCTCGCTTCCGTTTTAG
>JBQCGE010000590.1:0-4997 GCA_051955955.1 Verrucomicrobiota bacterium | reverse complement strand
CATGCGGTCATTGAGGTGAAGATCACACGCGAAAGAGAGGGCGGTTTTAACCGGTTGGCGGAACGGATTTCAAAATACGCCGAAGTGACGAGCTGCTATTTGATGTCTGGCGGGTTTGACCTGCTGGTCTTTGTGGAGGGGGAAAACCTTCGTGAAGTGGCGAGCTTTGTATCGGAAAAGCTGGCGACGATCCAGGGGGTGCTCTCGACCGCGACTCATTTCATGCTGAAGCCGTATAAGGAGCAGGGGGTGCTCATGACCAAGGAGTTGAACGAAGAACGGCTGGCAGTGGCGCCATAATGGGGTGTTTACCTTCGCAAAACGCTACTGGCGAACCAGAATGGACGAATTGTGGCGTCAAACTGACGCAAAACGCGTGTATTTACAACGTATTTACGGGACGAGCCTTGACAAGAGGAATGATTCAATGCGATACATACAATGTAAATACAATGTAATGGCGGAATCGCTCTCCAACAATTAAGCTCGTTTTATGGAGTTTGACTGGGAGAACCTGCCATTCGAGTTGGATCGTTCTTTGACTCCGCGGGATGTGGAAGAGTCGTTTGAAGACCCGTTCGCTGTCCGGTTGTTACCCGATTCGGGCCGGTTTGCTGTGCAATCGAGGTATTTTAACATGGGCCGGAGTGCTAACGGTGCTGGAATATTCAGTGTTTACAGCACGAATGGCCGACAAATTCGAGTGATTTGCGCCCGGCCTTTCACGCCCGAGGAACAATTTTTTTACCAGAAGAAGCTGAACCAATCACTGGCTCAATAACGCTCGATAAAGATATGGGAACTGTGAGTAATTGGGAGGATGTGCCGATCTTCGACAGCGAAGAAGCCGAAGCTTCTTTTTGGGGGGAGAACAGCGTGGATGTGCGCTTGATGGAGTCGAGCGTGGCAGCGAGCAGCGAATCGACGGAATCGGTAACGATTACACTGCGGATTGATCCGCGTATGTTGGCACGAATTAAGCGGTTAGCGAGGGAGAGATACCTGAACTACCAAAGCATGATCAAGCAATGGTTGAGCGAGCGGATGGAACAGGAATTTAAAAGCCGATGAACGAGCAGCGTAAAATCCAGAGGACGATCTACAGGACGAGGAAGGTCCTGGGTCGGCATGCGTTTACCCTGATTGAGTTGCTGGTCGTGATTGCAATTATTTCGACCCTGGCGGCGCTGGTCATCCCTCTATCGAAAGTTGCGACCACCAAGATGCGGGTTTCGCGGGTGACGGCGGAGTTGAACAGCTACGTAAACGCGATTGAAAACTACAAACTGGAGGCGGGGGAGTATCCGCCCGACAACCCAACTCTGAAAACATTGGATGCCCGAACGAAGGAATGGACCAATGCAGCGCGGAATAATCCCCTCTACTACGAACTCACCGGAGCGTATTTTTCTACCAACAAGAGCGGACAGAACGTTTTTATCACGATCGACCGGAATGAGGAGATTAAGCCCAGTACTCTGAAAAAATATTTCGGGGTGGATGGGATTCGGAATTCGGCGCGGAACCCGCATGATAGGCCATTTAAGGGCTTTACCGTTCGCGAGGCGCAGCATCGGGAGCTTTTTACGGGGGATGCTGATGATGTGGAATACCTGGAAGTGCCGGTGCCGGGACCGCAGATGATTGATGGGCGTCCGAGGAATTCGGCGGGAAACCCGAATGCAAAAACGAAATTCAACGCGTGGTATTATGATGCGTCCAGCACCAACCGGCATAATCCTCGGTCATTTGATCTCTGGGCGGAGATCACGATTGGGAAGGAAGTGCAAGTAATCGGAAACTGGAAAGATTAACCGAAATGAGCCACTTTGCGTGGCTCCCAAATATCGATGAAAAAGAAAATCACGATCCAATGGCGGACGGATGAGTGGACGGCGTTGATTGTCCATCAGCCGGATTCGGGAGCAAAAGCACCGGTGCGGATGCTGGGGATTGCTGATTGCCGCTTTCGAGCGCGCAAGGCACCCCGGAAACGAAAGACAGTAAGTTTTGTATTATCAGGAGGGCGGAACAGCGCCCGAGCAAATTGGAGATAAGATGAAAAACCAAAATGGAACATTGCGGCGAGGGTTTACGTTAATTGAATTGCTGGTGGTGATTGCACTCATCGCAATTCTCGCGGGCATGCTGATGCCAGCGCTGAGCCGGGCGAAGCGGACCGCCAAAATAAGCCAGGCGAAGACGGAAATTTCGGGATTGGTTGCGGCGATCCAACAATATTACGCGACTTATAGTGTTTATCCGGCACCGAAGGAAGCGCGGACGGCGATTGATCCTAATTACAACACTGACTTCACTTTTGGGACCTTTGGAACCATCTATAATACTACGACCCCAGTGAACCAGCGGATCGGGGGAGTTAATAGTTACCAGACCAATAATTCGGCGGTGATGATGATCCTGATGAACATCAACCCCACCAATCATTTGGCGGGAAATATAGATAATAAGCGGGGCCAGACATTTTATACCGCGAAGATGGTTTCGGGAAAAGGGGCGACCAATGCGCCGGGATTGAGCAGTGAAGATTATATCCTGCGCGATCCGTGGGGAGTTCCTTATATTATCAGCCTCGATTTGAATTATGATGATAAGACGCGGGATGCTCTGTATTGCCGGGGAGACATTTCCGCAATCAGTTCATCACCAACGGCAGGGTTAAATGGATTGGTGCGTGGGGATAAGAAAGATACTTATGAAGCCCGCACGGGTGTGATGGTCTGGTCCTTCGGGCCGGACAAGAAGGCGGATGCCACTGGGCTAGTGAAGGCGAACCAGGGCGTAAACAAGGACAACATTTTGAGCTGGCAATAAGAAGATGAAAAGCGGGCAAGACCATAATAAAGCCAAGGCGTTCTCGTTGATCGAGCTCCTGGTTGTGATTGGCATTATTGGCTTGCTGGCGGCGGTTGGCCTCCCTGCTTTGAAGGGGTTGAACAATACCTCTGATATTTCGGCGGCCAACCGACAACTGGTCGACGATCTTGGGTTTGCCCGGATGCAGGCGATCAACGGTCGAACCACCGTTTATGTGGTTTTCCTCACACCCCAAATCCTGAACCATAATTGGAACGACAAGCAGTGGGCTGATATCCGGAAGATTATAGGTGGGCAGTATAGTGCCTATGCGCTCTACGCCAAGCGCAGCCTGGGCGATCAGCCGGGGCCGGGCAATGTCCGTTACCTGACAGACTGGAAAACACTGCCAAACGGAACCTTTATTCCGACTAATAAATTCAGGTTGCGTGATCCTGGGCAGGTAACTTCCGATCCGCTTGAGCTTCGAAGCTTTCCGCAATATGACATCCGGTTTCCGAATGCCACAAACGCGGAAATTTCGATGCCATGCATTGCTTTTGATTACCTCGGTCGATTAACCGAGGTGGGCGATGTGATCGTGCCGATATCAAAAGGAGCGGTGCTGGTACAAAATCCTGATGCGCGGCAAATGCCTGAAGTAATCGAAACGCCGCGAAATAATTATACCAATAATCCAGTGGTGTGGATTGACTGGCTGACCGGCAGGGCGAGAAGCACGAACAGCATTCCAGATTTACAATGAAATTTTCTGGGCAAATAAAGAAGGAACGCAGGGAATCCGGCAATGGTGGGTTCACCATGATCGAGATTGCGTTGAGCCTCGCGGTGGTGGCTTTCGCGATGGTGGCGATCATGGGTGTGTTGCCGACAGGGATGACGGTGCAGAAGGAGAACCGGGAGGATACGTTAATCAACCAGGAAGGGAATTACTGGCTGGAAGCGATCCGGACGGGCGCGCGCGGGATGAATGATCTGACGAATTACGTCGAATCGGTGCAGGTGCTGCCCTCAAGCGGGCCGGCATTGCAGTTGACGAACCTGGTGAATCCGACCGAACGGCTAACTCCGACAGAATTGATCGCGGTGCTTTCGACACCAAAGTTCAGGGTCCAAACGAAACCCTTCAAGGTAATCACCAACCAGGTTGTGGCGCGTGTAAAAGCGATCACAGGCATTGCCGCTGAGAAAAGCTTTTTAACCAACGAATCATCGTTCCGCTACCAACTTGAAGTGGAGACCATTCCTGACCAGACGGTGGCCCCGGATATGTTGCCGCCGGGGAAAAGTATCTCAAGCCAGGTATCCGATAATCTTTACGACGTTCGTGTGGTGATTCGCTGGCCGGTAACACAACGCGGTCTCGGATGGTCAGTGGGCAATAACAAAAAGACATTTCGAGCGAAGATTGCGGGAACGCGAGTGCCGCAAACCGCGAATATAACGGCGAACGTACTTACTGGAATTTATACGAATTACACCTTGATCGTTCCAAACCGGTTTTAACATGGCGCAGTCGATAATAAATCTAAGAAGGAGAGCTCTGAGAGGTGGGGCGGCGCGCACATTCAGCCTGATTGAGTTGATGGTCGCCATCGCGATTCTTGGGGTGATCATCTATGCGCTCTATAACATGTTCAACCAGACGCAAAAGGCGATGCGCGGGAATGAAATTCAGAGCGATGTATCAGAGAAGGCGCGAGCGATCCTGGAAATGGTTTCACGGGAGATATCGCAAGCCCAGCCGACGTTCGTTTCGACCATTGTTTCCAACGAGGTGGTGCAGGAAAGCAATTTCATTGGAGGACTTGAGTATCCACCCAAAGTGCAGAGGTTAACGGATCGTGGGGATATCACACCGCGGACCAACATGCTCTATAATTTATATTTCCTGATGAACCGGACGAATGCGTGGCAGGGGATCGGATACCGGGTGATTAATGTGACGAACGGGGTGGGGATGTTGGAGCGGTTTGAGAAAACGATTTTTGGGCAAAAACCACGGAGCAACTACTTAGCCGCGAGTTTTATCAACGAGCCGATCACGTCAACAAATGACCATCCGATTTCCGATGGGGTGATTCACTTCAAAATCGTTCCCTACGACAAACTCGGATATCGACTTGGCTTTGATACGACGAACCACATTCCGGGGGAAT
>JBQCGE010000589.1:0-3086 GCA_051955955.1 Verrucomicrobiota bacterium | reverse complement strand
GAGCTCGAAATCTCCTCCGCCGCATTCAAGGCCGAAAAAGCCACTCGTCAGACCGCCTCGGAAGATATTCTCTGGGCCTTGCTCAATTCACCGGAATTTGTTTTTAATCATTAGTTATGGCCAAATCGCATCGCAATTGTGCAGGAGTCTCCCGTCGGGACTTCATCCAGGTCGGGCTGGGCGGAGCGCTTGGCCTCAGCTTCTGTGACCTGCTCCGCCTTCGCGCGCAGGGCGCGGAGATTAAAAGCTCCGGCTCCAAACCGCTCGCCGGTGAAAAAGTAAATTGCATTCTCATCTGGATGGATGGCGGTCCTTCCCATTACGAATCATTTGATCCCAAGCCCGATGCGCCTTCCGCGGTGCGCGGCGATTTCAAAGCCATTTCCACTAAGGTCCCCGGCCTGCAATTCAGCGAATGCGTTCCGAAGCTCGCCTCCGTCGCTGACAAAATGACCGTGGTCCGTTCCATTTGCCACAAGGATCCAAATCACGGCGGCGGCAATCATTACATGATGACTGGCATGCCCACGCCCGTCCCGGTCGCTTGCGGCGCCTTCGTCACGTTTCATCCTTCCTACGGCTCGATGGTTTCTTACTCGCGCGGCATCCGGAAGGGCTTGCCCGCGTATGTCTCCATGCCGCAGGTCTCCCGCTCCGGCGGTCCAAGTTTTCTCGGCGGCAAACATGCCCCTTTCGTGATCGACGGTTACCCGAACAGCCCCAGCTTCAAAGTCCGCGACGTCGTTCTCCCTTCGGAAATTGCCGAAGGCCGCGCCGAAGATCGCCAAACGCTCCGCCGTTCGCTCGACCAAATGAAGCGTTATGCCGACCTGCTCGCGGACGATCCCGCGGTTACTTTTGATCAATATTATGCCCAGGGCCTCAGCCTCGTCGCTTCGAAAGAAGCCCAGGCCGCGTTCGATATTCAGCGCGAGGACCAAAAACTCCGCGAGAGCTATGGCCGAAATGATTTCGCCCAACGCCTCCTGCTCGCCCGCCGACTGGTCGAAGTGGGCGTCAGTTTCGTGACCGTTTACACCGGCGGCTGGGATCATCACACCAAAATCTTCGATGCCTACAAAGGCGATCACATGAAAAATTTCGACCAGGGGGTTGCCGCGCTTTTGACCGATCTGGATGAACGCGGTCTGCTCGATAATACGCTCGTGCTTGCGCTCGGCGAATTCGGCCGAACACCCAAAGTAAACAAAGACGCCGGTCGCGATCATTGGCCCGGGGCGATGTCGGTCCTGATGGCCGGTGCCGGAATCCCTCGCGGCGGAGTCGTCGGCGCGACCGATCCCAAGGGTTACTACGCCTCCGACAGCATTTACAAACCCGAAGATTTCGCCGCCACCATTTACACCAAGATGGGCATCGACCCCACCCAGGCCCTGCACACGAATACAGGTCGGCCCGTGCAGCTCGTCAATGGCGGACGCTTAATGAAGGAGCTCTTCGCTTGAGGCGTTTTTTAGCGGTTTGCTTCGCATTATTTTCGCTCGGTGCTTGGCCTTCAAATTTTGCCGCCGACAAACCGACGCTCGAACATCTTTTTCCAGCGGGTGCAGGAATCGGCACCACCAACGAAATCACCTTTTTCGGCAAGTTCGATCCATGGCCACCCAAATTTTGGAGCGATTCAGATCAAATCATCATCGAGCCCAGCACGAATAAAGGAAAAGCCACGCTGCGCATCGCCACCAACGCCACCCCTGCCGCGCATCTCATTCGGCTTTACAACGAATCCGGCGCGAGCGATCCGGCCATTTTCGTCATTGGCAATCAACCTGAGCTGGTTCAACAAAAGACCGAACCCCTCACGCTCGATCCCAGCCAATTCCCGGCCACCATCAACGGTCGCCTCGAAAAACGCGGCGATGCTCATTCCTATGTCCTCCCAATAAAAGCGGGCCAATGGCTCGACGCAAAACTCGACAGCTACATTCTCATGGGCAAGCTCGATGCCGTCCTGCGCCTGCTCGATGATCGCGGCCACGAACTCGCCATGAACCATGATTGGGCCACGCTCGACCCCCGTTTGATCTGGCGTTCGCCCATCGATCAAACCGTCACGCTCCAGGCCTTCGGCTTCATTTATCCCGCCAATAGCGAAATCCAACTCTACGGCGGCGAAGGCGCCATTTACCGCCTTTATCTCAATCTTTCTTCCGATCAACCGCGCGACTTGAATGGTTTCGCCCCCCGCGCAAATCACTCAGCAACCAATGCAAGTCCACTCGACCCCGGCGCAGCCATTCCCTCGCTCATTTCGAATGCCGGCGAAGAGGATTTTTATCTGCTCCAGGCGAAAAAAGATGATTGGTATGAAGTCACCACCCGCGCCGCATCGCTTGGTTCCTCGCTTGACCCCTGGCTTGTCATTCGTGACGAAAGCGGCAAACAACTCGCGCGCGACGATGACACCGGCTATTCACGCGACCCGCGTCTCGAATGGAAGGCGCCCGCCGATGGAAAATTCTTCGCAGTCGTCGGCTCCGTTACACACCAGGCCGGACCCGATTTCCGCTACTGCATTTCCGCGAAAAAACTCGCGTCCGATTTCGAAGCCAAAATCTCCGCGAACGCATTTGAATTCTCGCCCGGTACAACGAACAGCCTCAAATTTAATTTCAAGCCACTGCGCGGATTTACCAATGAAGTCACGGCATCTCTCGATCCGCTTCCCGAAGGTATAACTTGTGAACCGAAAACCATTCCGTTGAAAGAAGGTGAAGTGGAACTCTCCGTCAATGTCAGTTCGAACGCTCCCGCAACCAACGGCCCTTTCCGAATCCTGATCAAATCTCCGGGAACGGACTCACCCCGTGCGGTGCAATATTATTTCACCACCCGTTCGGAAAATAACGGCGTGCCCGGCGGCTACACTACTTTGCTCGTGGAGAAAACTGAAAATCTCTGGCTCACCATCAAACCAAAACCTCCCGAGCCTGAGAAAAAGCAATAGCCCGCCGACGCCAGTCTTGCGCCGCGCCTTTTACTTCACCACCGCTGCCTTGGCCATTTCCGCGGCAAGCTCCTCCGGCTTCCATTCGTTCCCGATGAAAATATAGGCGACCTTTCCC
>JBQCGE010000588.1:0-7755 GCA_051955955.1 Verrucomicrobiota bacterium | reverse complement strand
CGGATTATGAGAATGCCGCTATTTCCTGGATCACGGATGAACCAGCAGATGCGCTTGTGCTATTTGGCGAATCCACTTTCCTCGGGAAAACTGCGTATGTCTCCACTCAGAGTGATACGCATGAAGTATTGCTTACTTCTCTCGTTCCAGACCGTCTTTACTATTTCCAAGTGGTCAGTCGCGACTCTGCAGGCAATACCGTGACCGATGATAATGGGGGAAAATTATACACCTTCCGAACTCTGAAGCCGATCCTTCCACCCTGGTTTGATAACCTCGAAGGTGATACAAACGAGTGGAGCGTGCAGGATGGCGAAGATACAGAAGCCACCTGGCAGTTCGGAGTACCTAATAATTCCCTCGCCACCGAAGCTCATTCTCCAACGCATGCCTGGGGCATTAATCTGGACGGAATGAGCAGCGGCAGTTACGTGCAGACATTTTTGCTCAGCCCGGCTTTTGATTTGAGCGGCGGCAATATTGCCACTCTGAAATTCTGGCATAACTACGATTTCTCCGCTGATTCCGTGCTGGAAGTCGGTCAACTGCTCCTTTTCACAAATACGCAAACCCAGCCAGTCACGCTCGCCCAATACGGAGGTGATATGACCTTCGGCTGGGAGCAGGAGGAATTCGATTTAACACCCTATATCGGCAAAGTTGTGCAACTGGTCTGGTCCTATGAGCTTTTTGAATTGGAAGGCAACACGCATCCAGGCTGGCTTTTGGATGATGTGGAAGTGACGGTCACCAACGTTTTCAAAGGAACCCTTCGGGTTGAAAACAATCTCGCCTCCGCAGGATTCACCTTGGCCGGTCCCGCCACATACACTGGCACCGGCGCTCATTATACAAATAAAATTGCGCTGGCTGGGACTTATGTCGCCACTTGGACTGACATTCCGTATTACATGACGCCCGCCCCGCAAACCAACACTTTGGCTCAAAATGAAGAGTTGGTCTTTAACGGCGTTTATACGTTCACCGACATGAATCAAAATGGCATTCCTGATTCGTGGGAAATGGAGCAGTTCCAGGAGGTCTCCGCTTCCCGAAACTCCAGAACGGACACCGACGGTGATGGCGCAACCGATTTTTCAGAATTTATCGCGGGAACTGATCCCAATTCGAGCAGTTCATCCCTTGCTATTAGCGATTTGCAGGTGTTGGCAAATAATCGAATTCACGTGGTCTGGAGCTCTGTCCCGGGTCGCCGCTATCAGGTTCTCGGCAGTGATGATGGCAAGACCTGGCAGCGCTATGGAGCAGAGATCATTGCCACGACCGAACAATCCGCATCGGATGTTCTGGTTCCTGCGAATTCAAGTTCCATCATGCTTAAAGTGCTGGTTTTGCAGTGAACTAAAAATTCTTTTTGGGATTACGGGTTGGGAGCCACTTTCTGTTGCAAGGCGGCGATGCGGGATTCCCAAACCTGCCGCATGGAAGGAAGTTCCTGCGAGAGTCGTGTTTATAAATAGAGAGCAGCGGAACATTCATTCAGTTCCTCGGCGAGCCGTCCAGCATCCCGTCCAGCGAGTTTGAGATAGAGTTGGCTGGGCTGGCGTCCTTTCAAATTCGTTCCATAAACGACATTCAAATAGTGAGTCAACGCGGCTTTCAGGAATGGCGTTTTTTCAGCTCCCTGCCTCTGGTCGGCTGCTTTCTCATTTAACAAGCCAAGGCCGTATTCGGCCTGGTTCAGAACGGAAACAGGTGTTTGGTCATTCCCAAGTTGCAGCACCATGCTGTAGGCGTTGGAGGCCGCTTCAAAACTTTGGGCGTATGCGGGATAAAGATGCAGATGGCAATCACCCTTTTTACCCCAGGCGAGCGTGGCAAGCGGGTCGTTGGGATATTTGCGCGCGATCCGATCAAAAATAATCGAGGCTTGCGTGTAATTATTGAGCTTATTGGTTGTCCCTGTAATGGGCTCTTCAATCGTGACATCGCCCAACTCAAAAAGAGCCTGGACTACGATGTTCGTCGGGGCTGCCGGAGTGGAAATTATATTGGTCAGATAAGCCTTCGCATCCGAGTAAGCCTGCCTGAAAAACGCCGTTTTCGCTGCCATCAGTCTGGATTCATAAAATAACGGGCTGGCAGTCCAATTCGTGTTCTGGAAGATTTTTTGATAATTCTGTTCCGCCAGTGGCCATTCCTGGTCGCTATAGTAGTAATCAGCCACCCAGTTTTGAGCGGCGGGAGCGAGGCGATGCAACGGATAAGTCGCAACGAAGTTGGTGAACGATGTGTAAGCATTGGTCCTCTGGCCGGTTTTGTCGTAGAGATTTGCCTTCTGGAATTCCACCTCGGCTCTTAACTCGTTATTCGTGTAAGTCGCAAGCCATTGCAGGTCTTTTGCCAATGCTCCAGCCCAATTCCCTTCGCTGATATACGTGCGAGCCTCGGCGAACTTAACTTCGGGAATCAGCGCGGATTGCGGGAAATCCTTCTGGAATTGTTCCAGGACCTTGCGCGCTTCGGCAGGTTGGTTGTTTTGGGCGAGCGACTGGGCGAAAAAGTAAATGGTATCTTCCATTAAAGGTGAAGCGGGAAACGCCTTTCGAAATGCCTCAAGGTAAGTCGCCGCCTGGGCAAAGTCCTTCAACGCGAGCGACGCGCGAACCACCTTGCGGTAAGATTGCTCGAAAAGAGAGTTCCGAACCTGCGGCAAGTCTCCATATTGTTGGATCACCGCGAGGTAATTGGTAATCGAATTCGCATATTGACCAAGCGTGAATTCCGAGTCGGCCAACTTAAAACGCGCGAGGGCCTGGTCATCTGAGCGGGTCAATTGGGCAATGGCATTCCGAAAAGCATTCTCGCTCTCTGCAATTTTAGAATTGTCCTGGAGAAGAGTTCCCTCCTCCCAATAACTCCAACCCACATTCAACCATGCCTTTCCCAGATGCACGGAATTCGTGAACTGGGTCAGCACAAAATTGGCATGCGCTCTTGCCCGCTCAATTGCGTTGGTGGCCTTGCTCCTTTCCGGCGCACCCCCATCGCTGCGAGCAGCAATGGAGCGGAATTGTTGAAGCCAAAGGTCGCTCGCCTTCACCCGAAGCAAATCCGCCGCGGGCTCGTTAGTGCTGCTGGCGAGGTACGCTTCCACCCTCCCGATCGCGTTTGTAATCGCACCGTTGGAAGTGAACAGTTCCAATTGCTTCAGGACTGCAAGCCGCTTTTGATCAATGGACAGATTCGGTAGCGTTGCAATTCTTTCATAGGAACCAATCGCATCGTTTGTGCGATTCAGCTTGCGGAACAAATCCGCTTCAAGGTTTAGCGATTCTGCCTGGAGCAACGGTTTTCCCGCCGAACTCGCAGCCGTAACGGCGTTGGTAATATAGCTTAAAGCAAGGTCTGGTTTGGCCCCAGCGGCTTCAATTCTTGCCAGTAACTGAAATTTCTCCCATTCCAGGTCAGGCCGCCCCTGGATTATTCCCGCTGCGAGCGCCCCGGCTTTTGCTTCGTCAAACTTCCCCGTGGCAAGAAGGCTTTCTGCCAAAAGCAGATCTCCGCGAAACGCGAACACGTTATTCGTGACTCCCGCGCTTAAGGTTGCAAATGAGCCCTTCGGTTCTTTGAGACGCGCAATTACCCCGTTGTAATCCTTCGCCTGAAAGAGCGCGTCTGCCTCGGAGAATGCCGCCTGCAACGCGAGCCCAGATTGTGGCGCTTCATGGAGCAATCGAGCATAGGTCTGCGACGCAGCCGGGAAATCGCCTTTTTGGAAGAGTGCTTCACCTTCCCAAAATAAAAATTGGTCCAATAAAGCCCCTGCTTTTGCCTCACTCGCCTTTAGTAACTCCAGCCCGCTATCATACTTTTTCTGCAAAATACGAGTCTGGGCCTGCATGAGCAGGGCAGGAGCCAAATTCGTTGAGTTAGGGAATTTGGTGACAAATTCATTCAGTTGCTGATCTGCCCGTTCGTAGAATTTGTCGTTGAAAGCTGAAGCTGCAGCTCGAAATTGATCCGCCTCCGGATCGGCTGCAATAAGCCGCCCGGCGCAAATGAATAGGAAAATTAAACTCAAACTCAACCGCCGCATGCAAGGTCATATCTTGCCATTGGGAATGGAAATTTCCATGTCTTTCGCCGGGAATTGTTTCCGCCAGGGTTTCCTTGGGAACTCGGCTTTCTGGAAGGCTTTACATCGCATGATTCAGTTTTATCCTTGGGCCAATGCGCATTGTGAATGTTCCGCTGGGCACCCGATCCTATCGAATCGAGGTCGGCAGGGATTTACTTAAGAAATTGGGAACGGCCTGCCGGGAACTCAAAGTTGGGCAGCGTTGCGCAATCATTACCGACAGCAATGCAGGTCCCATTTATGCCCCAAGGACCATTGAATCTCTCCGCAGTGCTGGTTTCGATCCGCTTCTGATCACTGTTCCCGCAGGCGAGAAGAGCAAGAACTTGAAACAGGTTGCAGCGTGCTACGACCAACTCGCCGGGCATCGGTTGGAGCGTAACAGCATGGTGCTCGCATTGGGCGGCGGAGTGGTCGGAGACCTGGCTGGATTTGTTGCGGCCAGTTACCTGCGCGGAGTCCCCTTTGTTCAAATACCCACAACGCTTCTTTCGCAAGTGGATAGTTCGGTTGGTGGCAAGGTTGGTGTCAATTTGAAAGCTGGGAAAAATTTAGTCGGCGCGTTTTACCAACCACTACTCGTTCTCTGCGATTTGACTACCCTCGATACTTTGCCTTTGCGCGAACTCCGCGCCGGGATGGCTGAAGTGATCAAATATGGAATTATTTACGATCCCGTTTTGTTCGCGCGTATTGAACGGCATTTACTTGCCTTGCTTAAGCGCGATGCAAAAGAGCTGGCCGAAGTGGTCGCACGCTGTTGCGAAATCAAAGCTGAGGTTGTCGGGCAGGACGAACGCGAAAGTGGCCTGCGCGCGATTTTGAATTTCGGCCACACAATTGGGCATGGACTGGAAGCGATCTCAAGTTATGGCAAGTATTTGCATGGCGAGGCAATTTCAATTGGGCAGGTTGCCGCTGCCCGCATTTCTCAACTGCAATCCGGATTGAGTGAAGATGAGGTCCGAAGGATTCGGGATTTATTTCGCCAAACTGGTCTGCCCGTATCTGTCAAATTAACAGCCAGCTCACGCCAAAAGTTGTTCGACGCGATGCTCCTCGACAAAAAAGTTGCGCAGGGCGAGGTCAAATTTGTGCTCGCTAAGCAAATTGGCAAAGTTGACTACGGCCAAAAAGTTTCTCGTGAAACGATCAACCAGGTGTTGGACGAGATTGCAGATTGACCAATCCACCGAGTTGAGTTCAGTCCTCTGTCGAAAAGAGAGGCTCGATCTCAAGCCTCGGGTTCGTTAATCTAGCGGGCGATGAAACTCCTCGCCGCTTTTCTCGCCCTGCTCCTTTCTTTGGGAACCCTGGCTGACGTAAAAATCGCTTCCAAGGGCAAACCGAGTATGCGCATTGTCATTGCGGAGAATGCTCCCGCTCCCACCCAATTTGCTGCCGAACAACTCTCGGGAACTTTGGCGACGATTGTGGGTGCAAAATTCGAGGTTACTCAAGACGCGGCTGCAGGCCAACCTGCCATTTTTGTAGGTTCAAGCGCAGTAGAAAAACAGGTATTTGGTAAAGATTCCCTCTCAAGCCTTGCTTCAGAAGAAATTTTGATCAGGACAACGGATGGGAATTTGTTGCTCGCAGGAGGGGGTGAGCGTGGGGACCTTTACGCAGTCAGCCGTTTTCTCCAGGAACAATGCAACGTCCGTTGGTGGACACCATGGGCCAGCCGTATTCCGAAAAACCCGAATCTCGCGGTTGGCGATGTGGATATCCGTTACCGCCCTCCGTTCGAATTAAGGGAACCATTTTGGATGCCGGCATTCGATCCTCTGTGGGCGGCCCGCAACACTTGCAATGGTCAGTCGGTTCATATACCGCCCGAAATGGGCGGTTGTGTTCAATACAAAGGCTTCGTCCACACTTTTTATCCGCTTGTCCCGCCAGAGAAGTATTTCAACGACCATCCCGAATGGTATAGCTTGATTGGCGGCAATCGTACTCACGATCATGCCCAGCTTTGCTTGACGAATCCAAAGCTCCGGGAATTTGTGGTGCAACGGGTAAAGGAATGGTTGCGTGAATCTCCTCAGGCAAAGATTGTTTCTGTTTCCCAAAACGATTGGTATGGCGCTTGTGAGTGTGAGAATTGCAAGGCGCTCGATACTCGGGAAGGGAGCCATTCCGGTACCATGCTCGATTTCGTGAATTACGTCGCCCAGCAGATCGAACCCGATTTCCCGGACGTGTCCGTCGATACACTCGCCTATCAATACACAAGGAAACCACCCAAAACCTTACGGCCTCGCAAAAACGTTATTGTCCGGCTCTGTTCCATCGAATGTAATTTTAGGGAACCACTCGATCATGCTTCCAACGCAGCCTTCGCGGACGATATTAAAGGATGGGCTGCTATAACAGATCGCCTCTATGTTTGGGATTACACAACGGACTTTGCTCATTACGTGCAGCCACATCCGAACTGGTTTACGCTCGGGCCCAACGTTCGCTTTTTCGCCAATCACCATGTTCGTGGGTTGTTTGAACAAGGTGCTTATCAATCCCATGGTTCTGAAATGTCGGAACTCCGCGCCTGGGTTCTGGCGCAATTGCTTTGGAATCCAGCACAGGATGACCGTGCATTAATTCGGGAATTTCTCGAGGGTTACTACGGGACCGCTTCTGAACCTATCTATGCGTATTTTGAATTGATGCATGAAGCGTCGAAAGCCCACAATCTCACGTGCTATTCGGCTACAGACGCTCCGTTCCTTAATTACGAACATCTCGCTCCCGCGGAACAGCTTTGGGCCAAAGCTGAGGAAGCGGTGAAGGATAGTCCTGAATTTCATGAACGAGTGCGCACTGCCCGCCTGACGCTTCGTTATGTTTGGCTAAGCCGGTGGGACGCGTTGCGCAAGCAAGCGGAAAATTCAAAGATCGAATGGCCTCTTGCGGATTCGCGTTCCAGGGTAGCTGAGGAGTGGCGCGAAGTGGCACAAGGCCAACAAGGCAAAGATTGGACCAGAGTTACGCGTTTAAATGAGGGCGGCCTAAAGCCAGACGAGTTTCTGAAACAATTTAGTAAATGAATCAGGCTGTGAAGGAGCTTCGATTATTGACTTGAATCATGGCACTTCATCTGGAAAGCGGGATATATTTGAAATAAACGCGTTCTACCAGGGAGCGATATTGAAGATGAGGGTATTTATGAAAAGGACTTTGCTGCTGTTGATTGCTACTTTTAGCGCAACGCTATTCGCTGCGGAAAAACCATCGCTGTTGCTGATTGGGAACAAATCCGAGGACACAGTTTCGTTCATTGACCTTGCCACGTTTAAGGAAGTAGGGAAAGCAACCACTGGGCGAGGCCCTCACGAGGTGGTGGTGACGCCGGATGGCAAAAAGGCGTTCGTCTCGAATTACGAAGGAGCGGGCGACTCCATCAGTGTCATTGATGTTCCGGCGCGAAAGGAGAAGATCCGCATTCCCCTTGGGGAAAACCGGGCGCCGCATGGACTGGAACTGAACCGGGACGGATCAAAACTATACGCCACTTGCGAGCGGAGCGAGACGGTCGTTGAAATTGATGTTGCGAGCGAGAAGGTCACGCGCGCTTTCAAGACAGGGCAGCAGGGGACTCACATGCTCGTGCTTTCCCGCGACAACAAAAAGATATACACCGCCAACATGGGATC
>JBQCGE010000587.1:0-5419 GCA_051955955.1 Verrucomicrobiota bacterium | reverse complement strand
CCAACCAACCCTAACCTAACGTTTACAACCCAATAACCGCCTCGATCCCCATCACCCCGGCGCCGTTCTTACTCAAATCCCTCATCTCCTCCGCGTCTCCCCTGCGGGCCAAAGGCCCAACCCCATACCAACCCAGGCCATCGGCCTGGGTCCACCATCCTCAAAAAAATCCCGAGGGCCGAAGGCCCGCTCCATAATTCCCCACAACCATTCCACATTCCGAACCTAGCCACGACCCGACCGCAGCCGCAATCAAAACTCCGCGTCTCTCCCCACGGGCCAACGACTGGACCCATAAACCCCCAACCAACCCTAACCTAACGTTTACAACCCAATAACCGCCTCGATCCCCATCACCCCGGCGCCGTTCTTACTCAAATCCCTCATCTCCTCCGCCTCACCACGGGCAAAAGGCCCAACCCCATATCAGCCCAGGCCATCGGCCTGGGTGCACCGGCCCCCACCAATTTCTTAAGGGCCAAAGGCCCGATCCATAAATTACCAAAACCAACTAACCCCACCAAGATTTCTAACCCCAACATCCTCCACCACACCCGAATCTCCTGTAACTTCGTTTCACCGCACACTGATATCCCCTCACCTATGGCAACAACATCGCGGCTAAAACGTGCAATTCAGGCGGGCAAGGCAGCCATGCAGGGACAACGTTACCAAATCAACGGCAAACCACTCCTATGTCCCCTCTGCGGAAATAATCAATTCAAGGCGGGTCTCTGGATCCCTCGTCTCGGTATGCGCCCCTTGACCTGCTCGTCATGCACCCACGCCCAGTTCTTCGAAAAGCTCCCTGCAACCATTGATGATTGAAGCAACAAGCATGTAATTAAAAAACTTGTCGGACTGTTATTCATGGCGGGGATGTCGAACGCCAACACCAGCTGATGTAAAGCTTCCCACTCGTTTTTCGATAGCCGCAAGTAATCTATTGTAGCAGCAGCTTTTGGAGTTGCATTGTACTCTTTGCAATACTCTGCATGTACATGGCATTAGTGCTCTCCGACAGGTTTTTTTCTCGCACTTGATGTAATATTTGGGTTCGGAGATCGTATTCCGACTGAATCTCACGATCAGAGAGGACGTCGTAACTTTTTAAAGATTGTAAGACACCCAATCCCTTCAAAGCTCCTCGTGCCAGATTTAACGGGTCGGAAGGGATAGATCTACAAATCTGATTATCGAAAATCAATACACCCAAGAGAAGCTCTGGTGATGGTTTATTGGCTGTAAGTTTCATTTGCAGCATAATGAATCTTACGCTGGTGAGAAAATCACTGAGATAAAACTCTGCCCGTGCTTCCTCGATTTCAGAGGGTGAAAGCCTCTTACTAAATTTTTCATAAAGAGGTCTGTAGATAATCCCGTTTAAAGAATTCCCTTTCATCAATTCCGCAATCGCCTTGGGCTTGTCGTAATCAATGACAATGCTTGCTTTCAGGTAGTATGGAAGACTGTTGGAGGGGTCGGCCTGTTTCCACTGATCCAAGCGCAACTGGAGTTCGTTAGTATCCCGCGAATAGGTGCAGATACCATTCAACGCTTCTACACAGTTTGGATTTAGCTTTAAGGCTTCTTGGTAGTAATAAAGTTTTAGCTCATTTCTATTCGTTGCATTCTCTGGCTTTAAAACCAAACCGACCGCATCGGAAATTGAAAATTGCTTACAAAGCTCGGCAATCCTCACCAACGTGGCCTCCCCAAGCTTCGTTTGAGCAGATTTGTGACGCTCCCCCAATTTGAGAAGCGCTTCAATAGCTTTTGGGTCTGAATAGGAGGCAATAACTAGCCCATCCTCCTCAGACCATCGGTCAGTACGAATCGAACAGGATATTCCAAAAACCACTAAAACCACGATTACAATTACTTTCATGTACTCTTAATCCCGCAGTCTGGATAATCAAATTGCAGTTAATCAGTTTTGAGTCTGATTTGGCAAACAAATTTCTTACGACTTGTCATATTTAAGCGCGAAGTTCACCCTGAATGCATCAAGAGTCGCTCTTTCCTAGAGGAACATGCACTCCAACCAATTAGCCCTTTATTTATTATGAGAAGAGATCACGTATTTTTCATCAAGGGAATCGATCCGCAAATGTACGTTCATGATCGAAACTTTTTCTTTGCCGAACTTGGGAATTCCATCAAAACGGAGTTGCTTAAGATGCGGGAGCATTACGCAGGTGTTGCGCGTTGGTTTGATCACTCAAAACCGATCAGTGTTATTTTAATTCGGAATGATCTGGCAACAAAGGAGGAAGCGTTCGAAAGCGCCTTTGAAGTTGTTTCGGGATTGTGCGACTTATATGCGATGCTCTCTGAGACAACTCCCGACATTTCACCCCTGCTGAAAACACGAGAAGGGGATGCCGTCGACGGGGACATATCGCTTTTCTACATTGATCGGGGAAAATTGCGCTTCAATTCCAATGACGGTGAAGCGGAACGTCGATGGAATACTCGCACTCTTGCTCTTTTGAAAATGTTTCTACCCTGTTTTGATGTAGCAGCAGGAACTCTTCCTGCAACGGAATTGACGGAACAAATGCGGCTTTCCCTACGGATGTTCCGTCACGCTCTGAGTGCACCCGCAGTAGGTATTGAATTTTTGTGCAAGTTCTCAGCCTTGGAAGGTTTGGTTTGCGGATCGGCCTTGGGGGAAAAACATAAACTCTTGAAGAAACGAATTGGTTGTCTGATGCGAGGGACTACCGATTGGAATGCCGAAGTAACAGCGTTGTGGAAACTGAGATGTTCTGCTAGCCACCAGAGTGCAGCCTTCTCCACTAAGTTTATCCCCGCAACCGGGTCAGTAGATCACATTTTTTTGGCCGTGATGGTTTTTGCCGCCCATCATATAAACTACGCCAGCGGCATTGACGAACTTTGGACTCGTGCTTCTGCTTACACTCTTCCTGCAGAAGCATTGCAGACTTATGAAGTGCTGCATGGCCGAATTGTCCGCGCAGTAGTCCCAACACCATTAAAGTGGCTCAATTTAGGACTCCTTATTGACAAGCAATTTCAGGAATTTGCCTGATGTCTCGGTTTTCACTGTCTCGAAAAGTGTTTCAATTGCTGGGATGCAAACGACTACATCATTAAAACGTCAACGCTATAACCGAGTAGATTTCAAGTATAGGTAGGGCACTGGTCGCCATACTGACTCTGCTCTATAGGAGTTCGGTAACCCAGGCAGGACTCGGTGCCCTCATAACCACCTCATGCCCCTCAACGTAAGTGGCTACATGCCGAAATGGCTGCCGTAAGTCGCTGTTGTCGAAAATAGCCACACAAGGCAACTCTCGCATTGCTCGTTGAAGGTTCTTTAGCGTTCTCGGAAATCTCTCCCTCAGCTTTTCCGGCGGAACATCATGTCCGCCTTGTGATACACGCATCAGGACGCGCTCTTCCGAAAGCTCGGCATTCGTGAGTCCAATAAAACAAAGAACCACGGCATATCCAGATTTCGCGGCGTCTTTCAAGAAATTCAGTTTATCGCTCACCGGATCTGAAAAGACCGTTTCAAAAATAAAACTTTCCCCCTGCTCAACAAACTCCTTTCTGAAAGATGCTGTAATTGCGGCGGCTTCATACGGATCCACTCCGAGTTCTCTGGCGATCTCATCCGCACTTAAATAATGAAGGCCGCTCCATTTTAAGTAGGCCTCGTAGAACGTGCTTTTGCCAGCTCCGTTAGGTCCTGCTATAGCGACGTTTACAGGTCGATGGTCAAGATATTCGAGCCAACCCCCGTCATCGTTTGAAATTTCGGGCATCGCGTTTAGCCGCTCCCTTAATCTGCGGCTTCAAATTTGCGATTAACAAAACGCCCAATCGTTCGCTTCCCGTCCTCTTCGATTCTCACGAGAAAACCGGGGCGATCTGCAGGTTCGTAATGAGGAAAAGGCATCGTTTTAAGATGCTCCGCCAGTCGTATCCGCCCTTCCTCCGTATCAACCAGGCGCAAGCATTCAGAAAGCGGCTTGGAATCTCCTGCACGTCGAAGCGCCAGAGCCTTGTCCCCTCGCAACAATGGCTCGATTGCCCGCCCCAGCCTCGCCCAAAATTCAATCTGGCCCGCTATGGACCGTTCCGCGACCTCACCAGTCAGTCGAGCATCCAGCACTAGCGAATCCGAGACTTTCACAGGTTGGCTCATGGATACTATGGTAGCAAAACGCTACACATGAGCAATACGGGTTAATCCATAATGTACGGTAAAAGGGAGAGATGCTTCTATGAAGGACGATTTCTCCTTGAAAGAGAACTTATTGAGTCTAATATTTACCCATGATAAGTCGTCAAGACGTCATTATTAAAATGGATGTCCGACCACTTCGTTCTTTGAAATCCAAAACAGAATAAACGAGTCAAGGTGTGAGCCCCACCGGAACGGCCCTATTCACCAGGTCTGGCCCCTCAACGAGGCCAGACCTGGTCAATGGCAGCCAGCTGTTCGTCCCTAGGCTTTACCCATAAGCCATTCATTTACGATTTAACTTCCACTCCCCAAAAAGCTGGACGAAGACGTTCCCGAGCCGATCTCTCTTCCGAGAGCACATGGAATATTCCACCTAAAACCTGTGATTCAGCCCGTAATTCCACATATTCCACCAAAAATTTATTCGGAATTCCAGATCCCCGCCGCTCAGTCTTACTCGTTGAACCTTCTTTCCCTACTACCCTGACCCGACCTCGTACCGCCACAAAGCCATTGCCCTCCCCGCAACTCCCCCTCTGTGTGGACACAAAAAAAGCGAGACCGGTATTACCCAGCCTCGCTCGTGAATTAAAAATTCGGATTAATATCGGTTGCGACCGCCGCCCCGGAATTCGCGACGTCCACCACCAAACCCGCCGCCGTTACCGCCGCCTGTGCGCTCTTCACGTGGGCGAGCCACATTCACGGTCATTGCGCGACCATCCAGCGAAGTGCCGTTCAACGCGTTCACCGCATTTTCCGCTTCTTCGTTGTTGCTCATGGTCACAAACCCGAAGCCGCGTGCGCGACCCGTCATTCGGTCCGTGATCAAATTCGCTTCCACCACAGTGCCATGCGCCGCAAAAGCATCCTGAAGATCGTTTTCGGTGGTGTTAAAGGACAGATTTCCTACGTACAATTTGTTACTCATTCTATGATGTTCTACCGATTACCCCTCTTACTCAAACCTGTTCCCGACCATCGGGTTTCGAATCATCACCGAACTGAGTTCACCTGAAGATTTACCAGACCTTGAAACTGAAAAGCTATCTATCGAACTGCACGGACTATCGCCGGATCCTGTCGAATAGCAAGTTTTATCTTAATTATTGTTAAAACACCACCTCTGATCTATTCGATCCAGCTCCCGCAGCCCTGGTGTTCCCAACCACGCAGATTCGGCCAAATTCCCCTTTTTAT
>JBQCGE010000586.1:0-3647 GCA_051955955.1 Verrucomicrobiota bacterium | reverse complement strand
TTGATTCGTCATGGCACCTCCGAGTTCCACCGTATATAGCCGATTGGTTCCTTGCAGGAAACTCAACTCCGTGGACGGATTTTGCAGGCCAAAACGGTCCAGCTCCGAATTTTGAGAGTCGGTGACAAATGAAGTGACCTGGGCTCTTCGCAAAAATTGCAGGAACTCGCCTACCTTATCCTGGTCAGCCCTTGAGGGAACCGGACGGATGATCTGCCATTGGTTCGAATCGTTCCGTTCCAATTCGAAAAGCCGCTGGCCAGTCCTGACTTGCAGGCGATTAAAAGCAAGGCCATCGAGATTGACCAAATCGGTGCTGCGCCAGTCGTTGATCGCTCGCGGGAGACTCTCAAGCAACTTGCGATCTGTGACAAACACTTCTCCCGAACGTTCGAGCTGAACATAAAGATCATTTGCAATGGGAGTCGGCCCGCCCACCACCAGGATGTATTGATTCGTCCCGGCTTCAACCGTCACTCGAGCTTTCATTGGGTCGAGACCAAAATTTTTCGCCCCCTGGATCAACACTTCGTGGGGCTTAAGTTTTTCGTAAGCGCGCAAACTCGCGAGCGTTTCCAGAAAACCAGTGATGTCGCTTTCCTGCGCGGGATAAGTGGGATTTGTGAGCACCCAATGATCGCGCTTTTCAGCCCGAATCTTGTTCGTGCTCGCACCCAGACGGATTTCGATTGCGGTAACATTATTTGTATCGAACTTCGTCAGCAGCGGTGGCGGCAAATTCGCCTCCGCGGAACCCGGCAGCGTGCGTTCGAAAAAGTAAATGAAGAGGAAGAGAGCAATCGCACTCCCTGCCAGCCACCATGTAGTTTTCGGATGCATTTCGATTTTCAGGAACGCCGCCGCAGCCAGACAAAGAATCCAAACACCAGCACCACTCCGGGGATGATCGCGAGGAAGAGCCAGCGCAGTTGGGTCATTTGTGATTCTGTGAGAAGGATTTCGTATTCATTCATCGGGCTCGGCCCAATTTCACCCAAAAGCGAATCGCGGTTTACCAGCCAGTTCACCGCTAGATTCGCAAAATCACTATTTGCGGCCTGGTTGAAAGCAAGATTGGAGAGAAAAAATGAATCGCCAGTAACCACCAGCCGGGTGGCGCCGCGATCCTCGGAAACTCCCGGAATGGCGCCGCGTTCCACCGCCACTGCCAGCGGAATTACGCCGGTGCGTTCCTGCTGAAAACCGAGTCGGGTTCGAATAATAACGCGCCCATTTTCGCTGGTGGAAAATAACTCAACGGCTTTGGGGGCATCTGCGCTGGAAGGCCCGCGCCTTTGGGCAATGGAGCGTGGAGTGATAATCTTGAGACTCGACCGGAGCAACGGACGAACAATCGGATGCGCGCCGTAGTTACTGGTCAGTATGATCGCTTGTTCGCCCGCTTCCGCCTGGGAAGTGTCCTGTACCCAATTAAAGCCGACATCGACATTCCACTTCTGGAGTAACTGTTCCAATCCGGTCGCCGTTGACATTGCTTCAAAATTGAAGAGAACGAACAGTCTGCCGCCTTGAGCCAGGTAGCGATCGATCTTGCCCAGTTCAATTGGTTCGAATGCGTGAGTTGGCCCTGCGATAATTAACAAATTGCAATCCGAGGGAATTTCACTGCCAACCAGCGGGCCTAGTTGCTTTAGCTGTATATTGTTATTATCCAGCAACCGAGCGAACAAGCTATACCCGCGTTGATTATCGTCATCGCCAATTTCATGTTCGCCATGTCCCTGAAAAAAATAGGCCTGCACCTGCTTGTTTTGAGTGATATTTAAAATCGCTGAGGTAAACAACTGTTCGCCCTTGAAACCAGTGCGATGGATTTCCTTTTTATCGTTCACTCCAAACTCGGAAAGCTCCGTCCCAAGCACCGTTCGCACCTGCGTTCCGGAATCGAAAATAATCCTGCTGCTGTCGCTCCCCGAGGTGATTTTATATTGATTGCGAATCGTTTCAGCGCGACCCGGCATGCGGTAATCGACAAACTCAAGTTCAATCCTGGGCGACCGTGCCTGGTATTCTTTGGCCAGATTCGCAACCTGGCTGAATAATGGTTCCCGGCGGTCATAGAAAACGACGATTTTGATATTGTTCGTCAGGTTCGCCAGCACTTGCAAGGTGAGTGGTGTCAGTTTGTGCCTGGAACTGTCGCTCACGTAAATGCGCTGATCATGGCGATGCGCGAGGTAGTTCAGCATTACGGCCAATGCCAGCAGCGACACGGTCGAAATGAGAACCTGAAAGCCGATGCTCCATTTTCGTCCCCGCGAGAACGATGGCTTCAAATCCTGCTCTTCAAAATCGGTTTCCATTATTTCCAGCGCCGGCTTTCGACGACTTTCCAGGTGAGAAAAACAAAAAAGAAGGTGGCCGTGACATAATAGGTCAGGCTCGATAATTCCAGGACTCCGCGCGAGAAGTCCTGCATATGTTCCGTCATTGAAATATGAGAAAAAACTTCAGCTTCCCAATTTCGTACGGGGACGGAGACGAGAGATCGCATGCTGAGCAAAAAGACAGTCAACCCAAGCCCGTAACTTAAGGCCGCCGCGATCAATTGGCTGCGCGTCAAAGCCGATGCAAAACAACCGATAGCAATATAAAGCGCTCCAATGAGAAAAATTCCGAGAAATGTTGTCAGCAGGGTTGTCGGTTCAAGTGCAACCGCAGGATTCCGAACAAAGCGCCCGAGAACAATCATGTATATAAACAACGGTAGCCAAGCGATGATGTAAAAGATCAGTGCGCCAAAATATTTTGAGAGCACGACCTGTAAATCGCCGACAGGGGTGGTCATGAGCGTTTCAAAAGTGCCCGAATATTTTTCAAGCGAGAACGAGCGCATGGTGATCACCGGCGTCGTGAGCAGCAGGATAATCCAGAAATAGAGCGTAACGTAAAAAACTTCAGTGAATGGATTATCCAGCGGCACTCCGTTCACTTTGCTCAAAATATCCATGAAGCTGAACCCGAGCAGCAGCAGGATGGTGGAGATAATGATATAACCGGCCAGTGAGAGGAAATGCGAGCCAAGTTCACGGCGCACCAATGTAAGAAAAACCTGCATCAGAGTTGTTCCTCCTCCCGTTCCCCGCGTGTGAGCCGAATAAAGATATCTTCCAGGGTATGTTTGCCCCGGGTTAACTCGCGCAACGTCCATCCGCGTTCCTTCACGAGGTCAAAAACAGTCGGCCTAAGGTCGATTCCATCGCGGGGAGTGAGTGAACACCGGTTGTACTCGCCGTCAATGGCCGAGACATCCACATGCACAATCGTATCGACCTCAGCCCATGCCTGGATCAGTTCCGGCATCGGAGCCGCAATTTCCGCGATCACCGGCCCGGCTTTAAAAATATTCGTGTGCAGATTTTCAGTGGTATCCGCCGCGAGAATTTCTCCCTGATTCAGAATCAGCACCCGGCTGCAAGTCACTTCGACTTCCGGCAGAATATGTGTTGAGAGCAGGACCGTATGCCGGCCCGCAAGGTCTTTGATCAACTGCCGGATGCTGCGTAATTGATTTGGATCAAGGCCGATTGTTGGCTCATCCAGGATGATGAAATCAGGCTCATGCACCAGCGCGTCAGCGAGGCCGACCCGTTGCTTATACCCTTTGGAAAGTTGGCCAACGATCC
>JBQCGE010000585.1:0-4632 GCA_051955955.1 Verrucomicrobiota bacterium | reverse complement strand
ATGGGTGGTGAAAAGCAATGCGGGTTTCGAGCCTGCCTTTATCATTTGGACGACAAAAACTACCGGAGTGAGTGAGTTGAAAACCGATCAGGAGGTCATTTGTGTTTCCAAACTTTGCGGCGTGAGCGGCAACCAGTGAAGAGCGGAGCTTTGCGATATCGGATTCATTTTCGGGCGAAAGAATGAGTTGCCTTGGGTTCGCTCGGCCATCCGGACGGACAGCCATGGCTTCCCCACCGAAGATAATTTTTGCGCCACTTTCGCCAAATCGTGTCCAGCGACGCAAAGTTTCCGGAGTGATCCCGCCCGTGGAAGTGCCGTCCCAGCCTTCCATTGGTTGAACGGTGATTCGGTTCCCGGGATGCTTGCCGTTGATGGGGAAAGAGGAGAAAGGTTGAGCTAAAGGAGAATCCGGCGCGGTTTGGATTTCGTCATCGCAAGGGATTTCAATGCCGAGAGAAGCGCAGTGGTCACGGAATGCCTCAGGTGATCGGAGTGTTGGAATGCGAGTAAACTTAAAAGCTTCAGCCATGATTCATGCGGGTTTGAAGAAACTGAGATATGGTTCGTTGCGAAAATCTTTCCAGGCGAGGAGGGCCAGTTCACGCAGGTGATAATCGCCCCACATTGAACTTTCGCCATTTGGTATGTGTTGACCGGGGCGGATATGGTCCCAACCGTTTGGGCGATGATAGATCGAATGCAGAAGCAGCCCTTGATGCTCGTCGCGGGTCGAGAGATAAGGTTCCTCCAGCAGGGTGTTTAAAATCACGAGCGCGGCGTCCTGGTAACGTTCTGGATTGGGAACTTTCGATTTCCCAAGTCGATATAGCCCTTGAGCTGCTATTACGGCGGCGGAACTGTCGATGGGTTCGTAGTCGTTGAATGGATTGGCCGGTTTGTTGGCGAAATCGCCGAGCCTCGAAAGGTTAGGCGCGCCCGTATCCCAAACGGGAATTCCATCCGAACAACAAATTTGGAGGTAATAATCGGCGGTTGCGATAGATGCTTTTTCCAGGAGCGCCAAAAATTCATTTCGGGAACAGTCCGGCGGAAAATCGGAGTTGGGGATCCTTTGAACGAATTCCAATTGTTCAGCAAAGCCGCAAATAGCCCATGCGAGGCCGCGAGTCCATGTGGAGAAGGGCGAGTAGCCTTGTTGTGAGCTTGGGCAGCGATAACGGCCATCACGGACATTGAAAATACATTCGTGAACGGTGCGGCCCGGGACGTCGTAGATGTCGCGTCCAGTTCCGTAATAAATGGAAAATTTTGCGGTGGTGCGCGCGTGCTGAAGCAGACGATGGAACAAGCTGATTTTTTCGTCATGTTCGCTGCTCAAAAAGTGGCCTAATTGATGAGCGACTGCCAGGGAACGCAAGGAACGGATCGTATCAATAAAGAGCGACTGAGGCCCGTTGAAGGAATAAATAAATCCATAATTTTCCGCGGCATTCGTCCAGCGAGCGGCCTGCACCGCGCCTGAGACTTTCAGCGCGAGTTCGTAAAAATTCTGTACCTGCTCGTTTGCGGTGATTTTGCCTTCGCGCATCAAACGCCAAAGGTTTCCGTAAGTGGAAATGTTATTGAACCCATGGTCATGCACGCCGAAGTGGGTGAGGTGCGGAGCCATGAAGCGGGTGGTTTTATCGCGGCCAAGTTCGAGGAATTCTTTTTCGCCCGTTGCATCGAATTGGAGCAGGGCAGAGCCGTATTGAAAACCCTGGGTCCACTCGGTCCATCCACGACTTTGATACTTGCCATCAACCGTGAACACTGGCGCGCCATTGGCGGAGTCCCATGTTTTTTCGATTTTGAGAATCTTCTGCGCGGAAAGTTCGAAAAGCCGGATGAGCTTTGATTCGAGGCCTTTCAATGTGGGTGGAGGAATATTGGCCAGCGGCATGTGAGTTAATTGAGGCTGGAAAGTTATAGTCTGCGCATGTGAAATCCGCCATCGACATTGAACACTTCCCCTGTGCTGAATGGGAAGCGGTTTTCGACGATTGCAAGCACAGCACTGGCTACATCCGCGGGAGTTCCCCAGCGCGGAAGTGGGGTCAACCCGTTTGCGATCAAGGCATCATACTTTTCTTTTACACCGGCTGTCATTTCGGTGCTGATGATGCCCGGTCGAATTTCATAAACTGCAATGCCATGTTCAGCCAGTCGTGAGGCGAAAAGCGGGGTAAGCATGCTGAGGGCCGCTTTGGAAATACAATAATCGGCGCGGTTCACCGAAGCTGTGTACGCGCTGATTGAGCTGATTGTCACGATTCGAGGTGCATAATCGGGCGGTGGCGATGACCGGAGTTTAATCATCCAGTTGGCGAATTGCTGGGTGAGAAAGAAGGGGCCTTTGACGTTCGTCGTGATTAATTCATCGAAGCTTTCCTCGGAGGCTTCGAGCATATCCTTGCGTTGCGTTGGAGCGATGCCGGCGTTGTTAACAAGAAGATCGATTCGTTTGAATTGATCTTTGCAGAATTTGAGCAGAGCAGTTCGATCCTGCCGATTTGCCATATCGGCCTGGAAGATTTCGATTCTGGCTCCGGCAGGATTCGCATCGCGACAAAGTTGCGCTGCTTCCTGCGCGGCGCGTTCGTTCCGGCGATAATTAATCAGGATGTTGAAACCTGCCCTGGCCAAAGCCAGCGCGATACCCCGGCCAATTCCGCGTGAGCCGCCGGTTATGAGCGCCACCTGATTCATCCCGTGGCGCGATCATAAATTGGCACGGATGCGACGCAACCTGATATTCCGCCGCTACCGTTGTGGTACGGTGGTTGATCCACCCGGCCCGGGAATCACGGTCCCTCCTGGAATCAGGATTGTGCCTGTGCCGCCGACAATGCCGATGTTCACACCCGCCGGGGCGGAGTTGGGTTCAGCCGCGCGGGCACCTTCATTGATTGCGACAGCGCGCACGAAGGTGAGCATGATCAGATCCAGATACTTGGTGAGGAAACGATATGGGCTGAACGGGACGTAAATAATATCGTGAGGTTCAAGCAACACATCTGGCGCCTTGCCTTTGGCAATATCGCCATAGTCCACAATCGAGATTTTGGGATTGTCCATTGAGCCGCGGACAATTGCCACCTGGCTGAGTTGCGCGTTCTTGATCGGCCCGCCCGCATCGGCAATCGCGGCGAGGAGCGTGCCTTGCTGGCGAGCTACGGCCTTGGGCGTGCGAACTGCGCCGAGGACGTAAATATCCCGGTTCAGAGAGGATGGCAGGAAGACGAGGTCGTCGGGTTGAAGATAGATGTTTTGGGACATGTCCCCCTGCGTGAGCAACCGATCAAAATTTACGGGTAGGCGTTCTCCATTTCGGACGACGAAACTGTGGGAGAGATCGGCCAGGTCCTCTGTGGTGCCGCTCGCTGTGGAGGTCATGGAACCGCCAGCGTTTGAGATTGCTTCGAGCAAAGTCATGGGAGCAACCATCGGATAAACGACGGGATTGGCGACCCGCCCAAGAACCCAAACGCGGGTGCTATCGATCCCGCGAAGCTGGATGGAAACCTGGGGGGAGGTGAGGTACTGCTGCAAAGCTTTTTCAAGCACCTGCCGCGTTTCGGGAAGAGTTAACCCCCATACATCAACTCCTGGAAGGAGATTGTAATAAATCTTTCCGTCAGGCATCACCTGGGTAATGGCGCGGCTGGAGGTGTCCCCCAGGATTTCAATTTCGAGCTTGTCGCCTGGGCCCAGGGTAAAAAAATTGGTGGACGGCTGGAGCCACTCGGGATTGACGGTGTTGGTAGTGGAAACGGTGGTAAAGTTCGTCAGCGCCATCGCCTTGCGATAAGCACGCGCATTAAACTCCGGTCCACGTTTGCTGATAAAGCAGCCCGACATCAATAACCCGAGTGATGTCCAGAGCAGAAGAACCCCTATTTTTTTCATTCGCCTAATTTCTTTGTCCTTGGAAGCAACCTGCTTTTAATAATTGGTCCGACATTGACGCCCGCCCAGGTGGTGACCGCGCCCTGAATGAACGAGGATGCCGCCTCATCGAGAATATCTTCAGCCTTCGCCCATGGGCGGCGGCTGACATAAACAATATCGCGAGGCTGGAGTTTGAAATCTTTTTTCGTGGCTTCCAGCACCGCGCCCGTATCGATAACGAAAGTTTCCGGCTCATTTAATGAACCGCGGATAACCAGGACTTTGCGTTTATAAGCTTTTTCCGCGTAGCCGCCGCGATCTGCGATGGCGGTCATGACGGTTGCATTTGGCACAAACCCTATCGGGCCGGGCACCATCACTTCGCCGAGCACATAAATGTCATTCACAGCGGCAGAGGCGAAATAGAGGTAATCATTCGGTTCGATGCTGGTGTTTTGCGAGAGGTCTCCTTCGAGAAAAAGCTTTTCGAAATTGATCGGGAGCCGCTCGCCATTACGAATGATGAAGCTGTGGCCGAGATCCGCCATTTCGACACTGCTGCGCTGGTACAGGCCGGTTTCCAGGCCCTTCGCGCGGGCGACCGCTTCCACAATGGTCAGAGGCCGGTCAAGAATATACGCCCCCTTGGCGTTTACCTTGCCCAGCATGTAATAACGTTTGCTGGTGAACGCGACGGGAGTAACGATGACTTTGGGAGCGGTGTAAAAATTGGCGAGG
>JBQCGE010000584.1:0-7900 GCA_051955955.1 Verrucomicrobiota bacterium | reverse complement strand
ACCGATGACTGGTTCGAAGTGGTTAACACGGACAGCGCTCCGGTTTCGTTGAGCGGCATTTGTTTTACCGATGATTTGAATGAACCGGCAAAATCACCGATACGACCGCTCTCGTTCATCGGAAGTGGCTCGCATGCCTATGTTCAAATCTGGGCTGATGGAGCGACAGCATCCGGGGCGAATCATGCCTCGTTCAAGTTAAGCAAGTCAGGGTCGGACCTGGCCATCGGAACCGTCGCGGGAAATTTCATTGACGCACTGCATTTTGGAATGCAACTCGCGAATATTGCAGAGGGGAGGTTGCCTGATGGATTCGGCGGGATCGTGCAATTTCCATTGCCTACCCCGGGCCTGCCCAACACAATCGGCCCCAGTGACTCCGACGGGGATGGTTTGCCGGACGCGTGGGAAACGGCAAATGGCTTAAATCCAAATGACGCCAGTGACGCTGCTCAAGATGCGGATGGAGATGGCTTGTCCAATCGCGACGAGTATCTCGCAGGGACGGACCCTCGCAATGCTGGGAGTTCACTTGCGCTCAGCGGCCGGGTTTCAAACGGGAGTTTTGAATTATCGTTCCTAGGGATTAGCGGTAAACAATACTCACTTCAATTTAAAAGCGATCTCAGGCAAACCGAGTGGCAAACACTCTCTACCTTCACCGCAGCACAGACTGGAATTTCCATTGTGCCGGACCAGGCACAAGGCACCCGCTTTTACCGGGTAATTGTTTCGCAATAAAGCAGGTCGAGATCGGCCAATCGTCTTTACAAATCGCCAACCAGTGAGGTTTGCCGATTTATCAAACCTCAATTTCACGAGGGAGCATTTTCATGCGGACATCGTCTAATTGAGTGTGAATGCGAACAGATATGCAATTATTGGAGTCACCATAGCGGTTGCCCTTTTCTACGCAGCACATCCTGGAACAAACGCGCAGAACAGCGCCGCTCATCAATCGGCAAACCCAAAGATCACCTGGATGGGAAACGCGGTCTTTGGGGTGGAATCACCCGGAATTGTGGGCGGACCATTTCCTCGAGCGGAAAAAGGAATTGAAATTGGATTGCGCGCAGACGGCGTTGTGGTTTGGCGAAAATCGACTTCAGCCAGTAAAAAGCTGGAGGAACCTTGAGGGTGCAAACCGTATTGATGCAGAAGTAAAAATCCCCCTGCGCGCTCAAGATTGCGCGTTTCGAGGATTTCAGATTTGATGGCGCGATGAACATCTCGCGCATTCAAGTCCTTGCGGCACTCCTTGCCCTCGCGCCTGCCCTGCTCGCCGATCCGCCCATCGGCACGAACCAAACGCCTGCCGATTGGCGCGCGGAGAAGCGTTTGATCGACCTGCACCAACACATTGATTACACGCCTGAACGGCTGAGGCGCGAGGTGGCAATCATGGATCGCGTCGGGATCGGCATTGGAGTGAATTTGAGTGGCGGCACAGTAACGCGCAAAGGTTCGGAGCCCTCTGAGTTCGAACAAAACAAAGCTCTTGCAGACAAACTTTTTCCAGGCCGTTTCGTCCACTACATGAACCTTGATTACTCGGGTTGGGATGAACCCGATTTCGCGGAGAAGGCCGCGCAACAAATTGAGGAGGGGCATCGGCTCGGCGCTGCAGGCTTTAAAGAATATAAGCGCCTCGGTTTGTATTTGCGGGACAAGAATAAAAAACTGAAGATCGATGACCCAAAACTCGATGGCGTTTGGGAAAAGTGCGGCGAGCTGGGCATGCCGGTGTCGATTCATGTCGCGGATCCGAAAGCCTTCTGGGAACCGTACAACGAAAGCAACGAACGCTGGAAGGAATTGAAGGACCACAAAAGCTGGTGGTTCGGAGACAGTAAGGTTTATCCCCCACGAATGGAATTGCTCGAGGCTTTAAATCGAGTGATTGAACGACATCCACACACGACGTTTGTGGCTGTGCATTTTGCCAACAACGCCGAGGATTTGGAATGGGTGGACAAGGCGCTGGATGCGCATCCAAACATGATGGCCGATCTGGCGGCGCGCATTCCTGAAATCGGAAGGCATGATCCAGAGCAAGTTCGCCAACTTTTTATCCAGCACCAGGACCGGATTTTCTTCGCGACTGATTTCCAGGTATATGATCGTTTGACGCTTGGTTCGGGTGGCAGCGGGCCCGCTCCGACCGATGAGGAGGCTCGTATATTTTATGAGAAGCATTGGCGATGGCTGGAGACCAATGACCGGAATTGGGAACACATGACACCGATTCAGGGTGATTGGAAAATCAGCTCAATCGGCCTGCCCGAAGCGGTGCTGCGCAAAATCTATTTCGATAATGCGCGGCGACTTCTTCGGTTTGCGATTCCCACACCGGTTTGCGTTGCGTTCAAGACGGAAAAGGATTTTGCGGTAAACGACCTGAAGAATTCCGCCTGGGAGAACGCGTCAAACAACCGGATGGAATACGAATCCTGTACCGCGAAAGCCCGTCCGGAAATTGGCACGCTCGTACGGGCAGTTTACAGCGGCGAGTTTTTGTATCTACGCTATGATGCTCCGTTCACCGAGTTCACGACGTTTGAACCGGCTCGAAAAACCGAGCGGATCGGGCTGTGGGATCGCGATGTAATCGAAGCTTTCATCGACGCGGAACCAGCGAGCGAAAAAGTCTATCATGAATTTGAAGTCGCTCCCACAAACGAAAAGTTGGATCTTGTTATCGACCCGGCAATTCAAGATGTCGGAGCCCGCTTTCAGTGGAACAGCAATTTCGAATCTTTTTCCGATGCCGACGAAGCGAAGAAGCACTGGGTGGTTATCATGAAAATTCCATTGAAGGCGCTCTGTTCGGAAGCCCCAAAAACCGGCACCGAATGGCGGGTGAATTTCTACCGCATTGACCGCGCAAACCGAGGTTTCCTCGCCTGGAACCCGACGTTAACGGGAACGTTTCACACGCCGGCACGTTTTGGCGTGCTCCGTTTTCAATAAGGAAACTCTCAGGTTAAAAGCGGCTCGATTAATTCGCCGTGCACATCGGTCAACCGGCGATCAATCCCGTTATGGCGGTACGTCAGCTTTTTGTGGTCGATGCCGAGCAGGTGAAGAGCCGTGGCGTGGATATCATAAACCTGCGTCGGACTATTCCGGTCCGCCGGTTTGTAACCCCATTCATCGCTCGGACCGAATGACACGCCCGCATTGATTCCCCCACCCGCGAACCAATTCGTGAAGCAGAACGGATTATGGTCCCGTCCCTTCCCGCCCTGTGCGCAAGGCATTCGCCCGAACTCCGTCGTCCATAAAATCAGCGTATCTTCCAGCATGCCTCGCGCCTTCAAGTCTTTGATCAATGCGCTTGTCGCCCTGGCCATTCCGAGCGCGAGCGGTTCGTGGTCACGCTGGATGTCTTCATGAGAATCCCAGTTGCGACGCGGGAAGCCGTTGTCATTCCCGGACCAAATCTGCACGAAGCGAACACCACGCTCGAGAAGACGCCGCGCCACAAGACATTTCCGCCCAAAATAATCAGCCTCCTCCCGCGCGTTAATCTCTTTGGGCCATGTCTTCGTGGTTTGGTCAATGCCGTAAAGATCGAGCAGGTATTGAGGTTCGCGAGAAATATCGAGCGCCTCGGGAGCCGCAAGTTGCATTCTTGCGGCAAGCTCGTAACTCCGAATCCGCGCCTCGAGTCGGGGATCGCCCGCCCTGCTCGCCGCATGTTCACGATTCATTAAAGCAAGCAAGTCATGTGTCGCCGCTTCCGATTGAGAGTTGATGAATCCGCCATGTTGCGTTGGGAACAAATCCTCAATGGGATTTTTCTTTCCTGGATAAATCACCGTGCCCGCGTGTTGCGGCGGGAGAAAAGCGGCATCCCAATTTTTCGGCCCGTTCGAAGCAAACCCCCGATGGTCAGGCAACACCACAAACGTGGGCAGATTCTCGTTCATACTGCCAAGCCCGTAACTGACCCATGCCCCCATTCCGGGAAATCCGGGTGATTGAAACCCGGTCGCTTGCAGGTAGGTGCCCTGGCTATGCACCCCTGTCTTCCCTGCGACATTGTGAACGAAAGCTAGTTCATCCACCACCTCGCCGAGCGGCGCGACAATGTCGCTAAGCCATTTGCCTGATTGACCATATTGTTTCCAACCCCATGGAGAACCAAAGACCGATCCCGGCTCGCTTTGGAACAGCTCAACCTTTTCGCCAACATCCCATTTTTCTCCATGCCGTTTTTGAAGCAGCGGTTTGTAATCGAACAGATCCACATGGCTTGCCGCCCCGGCCATGAAGAGTTGAATCACTCGTTTTGCGCGTGGCGGGAAATGAACTTTACCGGCAAGCACCCCTTCACCGTGTGCTGTGCCTGCATAAATTTCGTCTGAACAAAGTGCCGCAAGTGCTATTCCGCCCAGACCTCCACCTGAACGCCAGAGGAAATCGCGCCGTGTGATTGGCTCGCCTCCGCCAGCCAAAAGATGATAGGGCGAATGGTTCTGTTTCATGCTAGTCCACGAACATAAATTCGTTCAGGTTGAAAATCACTCGGCAAGCGTTCGCGAGTCCATTTGCCTGGGCGAACTTTTCGAACTGCGCCACTTCTGAAGCAGTTGCAGGGCGACCCAACGTTTCGCGAACGGCAAATCGAATTTGTTCTTTAATGTCCCTGGTCTGGCTCACTAAACGTTCAGCGAAATGCCTGGACTGGACCACGACAAAATCGTTGTTCAGCAACGCCAGTGCCTGAGTGGGCGAAACGCTTTCGCTTCGCTTGGGAACAAGCATCGAAGGATCCGCACAATCCAACGCCGCCATGAATGGTTCCGGTTGTGAACGCACAATGAAGCGGTAAATAGCGCGGCGGGAGAGATTCGCGTCGTCTGGATCGTCAAGGTCGTACAGATAGTGCGGCGAATGTTCCGGATGCTCGATTTTGAAATCCTGGTAGGCGGGCCCATACATTTTTTGATTGAGACGACCGCTCAAAAACAAAATGGAGTCATGAATGGCTTCGGCATCAAGTTTTCTTCGATTCATGCGCCAGAGCAATTGATTATCCGAGTCCTGCAGGACTGCTTCCCGCTGGGTGGCAGATATAGTTGAAACCTGCCGATAAGTGGCGCTGGTGAGAATCAGTTTGTGAAGCGCTTTGATCGATTGACCTCCATCGCGAAACTCAACCGCGAGCCAGTCCAGCAGTTCCGGGTGTGTCGGTTCCATTCCCATCCGTCCAAAATCGTTCGGAGTCTCCACCAGGCCACGCCCGAAATGATACTGCCAAACCCGGTTCACAATGCTCCGCCACGTGAGCGGATTGCGCTGATCGGTGATCCAGTGCGCGAGAGCGGCGCGGCGTTCGCCTTCCGAATGCAATCCTGTAAAGCGCGTCGGTAGTGAAGGAACGCACGAAAGAGCGCCCGGTTCCACCTCCTTGCCCGGCTTCCGAACATCACCCCGGTTCAAAAGAAATATCGGGCGCGCCTTCCCGCCATCTGGACCCGTGCCACGAAAATTCCCGGATCCGTTGTGAATCGCGCCAACATAAACCTTGTCGGGCGCTGGCATTCGCTTTCGTTCAGCAACAATTTCAGCGAAACTGTTCGTTGCTGCTTGAAAGTCAGTTCGAAGTTGAAGAGGCACTGCTTTCCAAATTCTTTCGTAAGCTTCTGAGGCTTCATTTGCGCTCGCCAAATCCGCTTTGGTGGAAGCCGGAAAAACCCCATCCACCAGGTTTTCTTTCTGCCAGCGCGGCGGAGCTTCAATCGAATCCAGTGCAGAAATTTTCGACTTTGCCGCCAGATCGTTTCCGATCGAATCAAAGACCTGGAGTTCAGCCAGTGCAAAAATGAAATCATTCAGGCGTGGCGCAAGCTTGAGCGCCGTAACGCGAATAAATCGAGCTTTAGTTTGCGCAAATGAGTATTCGAGCGGTTTTATTCCGGGATTTGCCAGGTCTGATCCCGAAACATCGGCGAGCATCTGAACGTCCCTTTGGAAGCCAGAATCGTCAGAAGCCTCAATCTTGAAGCGGAGCGGAAACCCGAAGCCATCGCCTATACCCGCAAAATCGTCATGGCAAGGTGCGACCCGAATACGTGAGAACTCTTTCCTTTCACCCAAATCAATTTGAACCCACTTGTTATTGAACTGGTCGCTTGAAATCCCGCTGTGATAACCGAATCGCTCCGAATCACTTTTCTTATTTAGTTCGAGGGCCTTGCGCGCCTCCGCCAATCCTTCGCCACCGGCGGTCTCAATTTCCGCTTCCAATCTTTTAACTTCAGATTGAGCCTCCTTCTCTCGTTTTTTAAGGGCGGTGAATTTCTGGTTGAGCGCGACATCGCGGTAGTATTCCACAGTCGTACGATCCAACGCCGCGAAATCCGCCTGCAAGCTGTAATAATCCTCTGACGAAATCGGGTCGAATTTGTGGTTGTGACATTGCGCGCATTGAACGGTAAGGCTGACGAAGGTGTTCATGGTGTTCGCGACCATGTCGTCCCGGTCCAGGTGCCGCGCGATTTTACCGTCCACTTTTGTTTCCGGTACTTCTTCGTGACCTATGAAATCCCACGGACCCGCCGATATAAAACCGAGCGCTTCAATTCCATCCGGTGTTCCCGGGAAGAGTTGGTCACCGGCAATCTGTTCCTGCACAAATTTCCAGTATGGTTTGTCCTCGTTAAAGGACCGAATCACATAATCGCGATACGGCCAGGCATGCGGGCGAGGCTTGTCTTTGTCGTAACCGTGCGTGTCGCCGTAATGGACAGTGTCGAGCCAATAACGTGCCCACCGTTCGCCATAACGCGGCGATTCAAGCAACCGGTCAACGAGGTTTTCGTAAGCGAGCGGATTGCTCTCCTTCACAAATCGCTCCACTTCCTCCGGACCTGGGGGCAAACCAAGCAGGTCAAAATTGAGCCTGCGAATCAGGGTGCGCCGATCCGCTTCAGGTGAACGGGAAAGATGATGTTGTTCAAGCTGAGCCTGGACGAAAGCATCTATCGGGTTTGCTGCTGCTGAATTCGCGCCAGGAATCTCAGGGCGAACCAACGGCTTTAAGGACCACCAAACCCCCTCCGCACCTGTCTGCCATGATCCTATCAATCCTGCGCAAAGCAGCAGTAACAGGAAGGCTCGACCATGACGGAGCCGTGGGATCATTTTTCGATTTTAGAGATTTTTTTTGAATGAAGCCAGCGTTGAAATACGGGATTGTTGAAAAGGTCACCCGCAAGCTTCTCATATCCTTCCGATAGCGGATGACTCGCGTCCGCATACAAATTTGACGGGAGCGGATCAGGCGCAATGCACGTAATGTTGTTCGCCGCAAACCAGGATTTCACGCCATCGCGCAACCGCACGTAAGCCGCACGATTTTCGGGTGCAATCATGTGCTCATTGAAAGGTCCCAGCAGAACCAGGACGTCGTTCCCACGCGAGTTCAATAGCTCGACACTTTTCTTGAACGCAGCCCATTGCAATGAACTTTCGAGAGTAACCCACTCAAAACTGGTGAGATGTGATCCTTCACTATTCCAGGATTTGTGCCGGGCACTCTCCGGCCCGCGTAACGGGTCTTGTTCCGGTGCGAGCGGAACTTCCATGGTGATTTGCGAGAGAGGATTTTTGTAACTGTTTGTATAATTTGGCGGATCGTTACCGTCATCCGCGAGGGTCCATTGGGGGATGCTTTTGTCGTTAAAATAAGCGCTGTGCAGGTGCGTCACCCAGGACATGAATTGAATGTTCCGTTCGATCAAGACGCTAAGGCGTTCGTTGGCATTCGCCTTGTAGCACGGAATGCTCGGGAAGAATTGTGGGACGAGCCGGGAGTGGTTGAATCGTTCCTCCTTTTGAATTTGCAGGTCTGCTTTCGGGCTGCTCATCCAAAGCAAATTGCAATTCACCA
>JBQCGE010000583.1:0-2759 GCA_051955955.1 Verrucomicrobiota bacterium | reverse complement strand
CATCCTTTTCCGGGATGTGGCCTTTCACACTCAAGCCACCCGACTCTTCTCCGCCGACGATGATCGGTTCGCTTTCCATCAGCGCGCCAATGTACTTGAACCCCACTGGGGTTTCATGCACCGGAACCCCAAGCAATTTGGCTACGGCATCCACTTGGTGACTGGTCGGCACTGTCCGCACAACCGCGCCCGTCCAACCGCGGTTCTTTTTTAAATGGTATAAAGCCAGCGCGAGAATTTGATTTGGAGTGAGCCAGGTTCCGTCCTTGTCCACAATGCCGAAGCGGTCCGCGTCACCATCCAGGCCCAGCCCTAAACTTGCTTTTCCAGCGAGGAGCACTTCGCGAACGCGCGCCATTCCTTCCGCGGTCGGTTCGGGCTGATGTCCGCCGAAGAGCGGGTTCGGTTCGGCATCGAATACCGTCAGCTTCGCGCCCGCTTCCTCCAGCATCGTGTCGAGATACCCTCGTCCGGTGCCATACATCAGTTCGACGGCAAGTTTCAACCGCGCTTTCTTGATCGCTTCAAAATCAATCAGCTTATGAATTTCCTTATAGTAAGCAGGCTTTGGATCGAAAGTTTTACAGCTATAAGTGCCGACCACAGCCGTTTTCGCGCTCCATTTGCTTTTCTCCAGGCGTGCGGCATTGGCTTCGATGATCTTTGTGACTTCGGGCGCTGCGGCTGCGCCATTTGAAGTGGAGAACTTGAGCCCCTGGTACTCAGCAGGATTATGGCTGGCGGTCATGTTAATTCCGCCAATCGCTTTCCGAGCGCGAATATTTACTGAAATAACCGGTGTAGGCGTATCCCGATCACAGAGCAGGGGAATGAGATTGTTCTGCGCGAGAATCTCAGCCGCTGCGAGCGAAAATTCCCGCCCTAGAAAGCGGGTGTCATAACCCAGGACGACCACCGGCTTACGTCCATAAACGCTGGAGCCCGGTTTTTTCAGCTCGGCATTCAGGTATTCGGCAATCGCTTGCGTTGCCAGCCGCACATTGTCGAATGTGAAATCGCGCGCAATCAATCCGCGCCAGCCCGAGGTCCCAAATTTGATCATATTCTCCCTTGGTTGGAATTGGCCATTTCGTTGGCCGAGCCGAACGTCCTTTCGAACTTACCGCTTCCAGTTAAAAGCGCCCTTTTTGACCGCGTAGATATAACCGATCAAGAGAACCCCGAGGAACGAAACCATTGATCCGAAGATCAGGTTTGGATTCGTCTTGAGCATGTCGCGATAAACCACCGCCCACGGATACATAAAGATCACTTCGATATCGAAAAGGATGAACAGCATTGCCACGAGGTAAAATTTTACCGAAAGCCGTGTGCTCCCTTCACCGACGGGCAACATGCCGCATTCATAGGGGGTGTCTTTGATCGCGTAGCGTTTGCCTTTTTTGCCCAGAAGAGCCGAGGCCACCAGGGTGCCACCCGCAAATAATAGCGCGAGCGCTCCCAAAATCAGCACTGGCACATACTGTATCAATTGATCCATTGCGCCTTGAATTTAGATCGGAGCAGTTTTTGCCGCAAGCAGAGAGTCCAACGGTCCAACTCCCTGCGGGTTAACAGTCATGCTCCTGACGTGAGCCGGGAGCCAATGACTCAAAACGTATCGCAATAAAATATACTTGCGCCATTTTAGCAATCTGCCTATCACAAATATTGTGAAGGCGACTTTTACTCGGTGCTTGGCGGCATTAATTATTTTACTAACCGCGATCTCAACCTCGGCGGACACCGGTGGAATCGATTTCCTTGTGTTTGCAAATGGCTCCACGGAGGGCACCGCTGCGAGTGGGGAAATCACCGTTGCCAATTCAGCACGGGTCGAATTGCACACGGACCAGTTAGGCTGGCAGATCTTTTACACTTTGGATGGCTCAACTCCCACATTCGCCAGCGCTCTTTATACGAACGCAATTCAATTGAATGAAACCACGGATATAAAGGCCGTCGCTTACAATGCCGATTTTTCCCAATCAAGTTCAGCTTCATTGCACGTTATTGTCGCTCCTGAGTTCACCCTCACAGTTGCAGGGAGTGGAGAAATTACCCTTTCACCTCCGGGAGGCAGCTATATTTCAAATACCGTCGTCACTGTGACTGCGCACGATGGGAATGGTTGGGCATTTTCACATTGGATTGGAGCGGCGGAAGGCACGAACAATACCGTGGAAGTTACAATGGATTCGAACAAATCCATTCAGGGCATCTTTTTAACCCACCTGACCACCGTCCCCACGGAAGGGGGCTCCATCCTGGTCGAGCCTGCCAATGCGGAGGTTGGAAAAATAGTTAAGGTGACTGCAATTCCAGATGAAAGTCATTATTTCGCCGCGTGGGGCGGTGCACTGACTGGAAGTCAGAATCCAACGACATTCCGCATTACCAGTTCAACACAGTTGGTTTCAGCCGCATTCGCGTCATTAGGCACTAACCAGGCATGGCTCTCCGTGACGGTCGATGATTATTTGTTCCCAACAATTTCCCCCCTGAAAAATGTTTACACCAAAGGCGAAAACGTGCTGGTTAGCATTGAGCCCTACTCGTGGCTGTATAATGGCGCAAACCTGCTGGACTACTCTTATATTTTCAGAGGTTGGAGCGGTGACGTGGAAACGTTCGATAATCCCGCGTCAATCACTCTCGAGGGTAACACCACAATTCACGGCAACATTGAACCTGCACAGGAGCAAACGGTCTTCCTGCCAGGTTTCCGGGAGAGCATCCCCGCAATTGGTAATGATGGG
>JBQCGE010000582.1:0-3768 GCA_051955955.1 Verrucomicrobiota bacterium | reverse complement strand
CCAACCCCGCTTGATCATAGCCCGTCATCCAGCAAATAACCTTATCCACCTCTGCTTTTGTTCGCCCCTTCCTTTCGGCTTTTGCGACAAGCAGCGGATAAACTTTTGCAAAGCTCATCGTGTAAATTCGATGGTTGTTTGTTTTCATCTTGATCTCCCGTCGGATGATTTTCGTGGATTATCCCCAAAAAGCCTTACCCATCGTCAACTCAAACCTTCCAACTGCTCGCATCAGGCACTTTCCGAAACAATTGCCTTTGAACTCCCCGACCGCACGCGCTCAAAGCCCAGGTTTGAATCACCCATCACAAGCAACTTCGCATTGCAAAGTGAATACTTAGCATCGAAATGAGTGGATCGCACCTGCTCCTGATCCAACGGCACGGCAGAGCAAAAGCCGATATTCTACTGGAAAATTAAACAATGGTTCGAATTGCATCTCCTGATACTGGCGAGGAGGCCCCATAAAGTGTTTCCTTCTTTGACCAAAACATGCGGCTTGACACCGTTTACTTTGCGATACAAAGTTACCTCAAATCAAACTCAACCTTTCGTCTGCCCCGGCTTTCTCAGCCGTGCAATGACACAGGAGACCTGATGGAAACCTCAACTCACGCGATATCGCTCGAGGAGCAGATCGGTAACTGGCGCAACTATCTCACTCGTCGCCAGGTCGGCGGCAAAGTCGATCTGGCACAACTCGAAAATCAGCTCCGCACCCAAATAACGGCTCTCCTCGGGGCGGGACTCGCCACTGAAGAAGCATTCCTGGTGGCCATCAAACGCATCGGCAAACTCGACTCACTCTCTCGTGAATTCGCGCGGGAGCACTCCACCCGGCTGTGGAAACAGCTCGTGCTTTTGCCGGAGTCTTCCGGTGAATTGCCAGTGTCCGTGGGAACGGACGCCATCGTCGCCTTCGCTGTTGCGGTGGCCGCGGCCGTTGCCATAAAAGTGCCGGCGCTATTTGGAATCCTGATGGCAAATGGAAACGAGAGTTTCTATCTTTTGAACGCGAGCCTCTTCGTCCTGCCGCTCCTCACTGGCTATTTCGTGTGGCAACGGCGTTGCCCCACCACGACTCTTGGGTGGTTGGCTGCGGCGTTTCTCGCCGCGGCCATCCTGCCCAATTTGTATCCACTCAAGCCGCTGGGCTACACCCTTGCCCTCACAGCGCTTCATTTGCCGATCGCGCTCTGGCTTATCGTGGGGATCGCCTATGCCGGAGGACGGTGGAGCCAGGTCGCTGGACGCATGGACTTCATTCGATTCTCGGGTGAACTGTTTATTTATTACGTGCTGATCGCCCTGGGTGGAGGCGTCTTTACCGCCTTCCTCGGGCTGCTCTTCAACATAATCGGATTTAGCCCCGAATCGTTCATCCAACATTGGTTGGTGCCGTGTGGAGCCGCCGGAGCGGTCGTCATTGCATCCTGGCTGGCGGAAGCGAGAGAAAACGTGATCGGGAACATCGCGCCCATGCTGACCCGCCTCTTCACACCGCTCTTTGCCTCCTTGCTGGTCTCTTTTCTCGCCTTCCTGTTGTTTACCGGGCGCGGGATTAACATCGAGCGGGACATGCTGATCGCCTTCGACCTGCTGCTCGTCGTCGTCCTTGGGCTCCTTCTCTACTCCATTTCTGCGCGCGATCCCGGGTCGCCCCGAACCGCCTTTGACATAGCCCTTGTCGTGTTGGTGATCAGTGGGCTGCTTGTGGACGCAGTCGCACTATGGGCCATCCTCGCCCGCATCAGCGAATTCGGCCTTAGCCCCAATCGTGTGGCCGCCCTGGGGGTGAATCTGATCCTTCTGGTCAATCTGGCGTGGTCCGCCGTCCTCTACCTTCGGTTCCTGGCAGGACGCGGATCTTTCGCCTCCCTCGAAAAGTGGCAAACCGATTATCTGCCCGTTTACGCCGTGTGGGCAGCCTTGGTCGTAATCCTCTTTCCGCCCTTATTTCATTACATTTGAAATTTAATGCCTATCAGCTGAGTCATGGATGCTCGGAGGATGAATTATCACTCCAAGTTGTCTTGGAAATATTACATGTTGCCTTTTTCAAAATCCTTGGCACACTCCACTCATTGCAGAGTTCCTTTCAGGCCTTGCTGAGCGGAAGCCATGTAGTGGCGAGAATGTCTGGTTCTTTGAAATACGGCGCCTATGAACTAGGGCGATCATCGCCCTACCCTCGGGCCATGCAAAAGACGGGCTGTCGGATGTCACCTCGTCTGCGGCAACATTGAATACCGCAGACGAGATTTCAGGCCGCGACCATTCGTCGGGGTTCCTTTTTTTGTCCCTTTACTCCTCGTTGTCCTTTGCACCTTCGCCAAGAAATGTCCCGAAATAATTCCCCTTGGAACCAAAATCCCGTCCAGCTTTATTAGATTTAATCACCTTGTCCGAGCCTGTCCAAGCCAGTCCGTGCCGATCCTCATTTCGGAATATTCCGGAATGACCATCAAAAAACCCCTGCAATTCCACAGATTTCACTAAAAAATTTTTCCCGAAGGCACGGAATTCCACCATCTCTACCCGCCTGCACCACCTTTCTCCTTGTCTCGCCACTCCCTCCTGTGCCAGAGATAACGAGTGTCGCTTTCGCGTAAAGTTCGTTTAGGGGTGCTCGGGTCGGGCAAAGGTTCAAACCTCAATGCCCTCGCAAAATATTGCGCTCGGCCAGACTCTCCCATGGAAATAGCGCTCGTCATCTCCGATGTAGAAGGGGCGGGCATTTTGAATCTCGCCCGTTCTCATAAGCTGCCCATAAAACACCTTCCCCCCGGAAAGTTCCGCACCAAGCTGGACGAACAAGCCGAGGCCGCTCTCATCCAACTCCTCCGCGAAGCTCAAGTTGACCTTGTGGTCCTTGCTGGATTCATGCGGATTCTCAAAGGTGAATTTCTTCGTGCCTTTTCGGAAAAGGTCATTAACATCCATCCCTCTTTGCTGCCGAGCTTTCCCGGTTTGGAAGCATGGAAGCAGGCGCTCGATTACGGCGTGAAGGTAACCGGCTGCACCGTTCACTTTGTCGATCAGGGAATCGATTCCGGTGCCATTATCGCCCAGCAAACCGTCCCGGTCCTGGATGACGATTCCGCCGCGAGTTTGCACGCGCGCATCCAACTCGCCGAGTGGGATCTTTACCCAAAGGCCGTGGAAACCGTTGCGTTGGGCAAAGTTCGTGTAGAGGGCCGCCGCTGCTTCCACTCGCGCTAAAAGAATGTTTTACCTTCGGGAGCGATCCCGGGAATCACTATGCCAGAGAAACAGAAATTACGATTTGGACTGCCCAAAGGCAGCCTGCAGGAGGCCACCATTGAAAAAATGGGCAAGGCCGGTTTTAACATCCAGGTCAGCAGCCGTTCCTATATCCCCTATGTCGATGACGAGGAACTTGAAATCCGCTTGATTCGCGCTCAGGAAATCAGCCGCTATGTCGAACACGGGTTTCTCGATTGCGGAATTACCGGCCTCGACTGGATTACCGAAAACGGCTCAAAAGTTTACGAAGTCGGCGAATTTTTGTTCAGCAAAGCCACTCGCCAGCCTGCGCGATGGGTGCTTGCCGTCCCCGAAGATTCTCCAGTCAAAACGGTTAAAGACCTCCAGGGCAAGCGCATCGCGACCGAAGTGGTAAACCTCACCAAAGGGTATCTTGCCAAACATGGGGTCACCGCCGAGATCGAATTTTCCTGGGGAGCCACGGAATTCAAAGCCCACGAACTAGTTGATGCTATTGTAGAATTAACCGAAACAGGCTCA
>JBQCGE010000581.1:0-3554 GCA_051955955.1 Verrucomicrobiota bacterium | reverse complement strand
GAATGGCTCGGAACAAAATAGCAGCGCGCAGTTAGCTCAAAACGAAACCAATTCTCCAGACGAACGAGGGGATCAAAATAATGACACTCAAAATGGCCAGGAGCGTTCAGGCCAACAACAGGTAAACGCTGCCGGGACCCGGAATTCCGGTCAGCAACCGAACGGAGGCGGAGGCCAGGGCGGAACTCGGCGAGGCAATTTCTTTGAGCAATGGGCCACGCGTGAAGGCACTCGGAACCAGGATGGCGGCGGCGGAGATGACGGGCCAATTATCGGACGTGACTACGCCCGCTGGTCCGAGGGTTTGCGAAACGTGGAGGAGACATTGCAAAATCCTCGTCTCCGCACGGACCTGGCCCGTGTTCGAGAGCGCGCGAGGGAAATGCGCCTGGAATTCAAACGCAATTCGACCCTTCCTCAATGGAAAGAGGTCCAAAGTGAAATCGTTACACCGCTCAAAATGTTGCAAAATCGCATCGAAGAGGAATTGGCCCATATCGATTCCCGCGAAGCCGTTGCCCCGGTGGACCGTGATCCCGTGCCCGCAGAGTATGCTGAATGGGTGAATCGTTATTACGAAAAATTGGGCAAAGATTGACCTGATTTACCTAAGGACGGGCTGATATAATTCTGCTAAAAGGAACTACCCACATGAAATCAATGAGTTGCTCCCGGCGTCACTTTGTCAAAATGGGTGTTGCAGCCATGGCGGGGATCCCCTTCGCCGAAACGGCCATTCGCGCATTCGGTTCAGAGATTCCACCGACCGAACTGGCAAAAGGCAAAGTCGCGATCGTAAAGTGCAAAAGTTACGGCGCTGAAGTTGCGAAAGCTTACGACAGCGCATTTGATTACCTCGGCGGAGTTGGATCACTCGTAAAAAATAAAACCGTGACGGTAAAGCTGAACCTTACCGGCACGAACTTTACCGATTACCTCGGACGACCAGTCGGTGAAACCTACATGACGCATTACGACACGGCTGCCGCTCTTGCTGCCTCTCTGTTCAAGGCAGGTGCAAAACGAGTGCGTTTTGTGGAATCGACGCAAAGCCGCTCGGGATTGGAGGGGACCCTCTCGTTGGCCGATTGGGACGTGAATGCCTTGAAGGCACTGGGCAAAGTCGAGTTCGAAAACACCCGGAATCTTGGAAGCGGCAAATCGTATTCGCATTTGAAGGTGCCGGATGGCGGCAGGATGTTCTCGGCGCTCGATGTAAACCAGGCCTACGTCGACACAGATGTGATGGTCTCGCTCTGCAAATTAAAGCAGCACCTGACCGCCGGGGTGACTCTCTCCATGAAGAATTTGTTCGGGATGACTCCGAACTCGCTTTATGGCGACAATGCCGGAAACGAAAACGCAACCGCCGGGCGAGGACCAATCCACAGTCCCTTTGGTTTCGAAAAGATACAAATGCCCGGTTTGAAGGCAGGTGAGTTGCCTCGCCAACCAACGGAGCGCGTACCGAGAACGATTGTTGATATTTGCGCCGCTCGGCCAATTCACCTCTCGATAATCGATGGGATCACCTCAATGAGCGGGGGCGAGGGTCCCTGGTGCGCTGGAGCGAACCGGCTTCAGGTCACCACGCCGGGCGTCCTGATCGTGGGATTAAACCCAGTTTCAACGGATGCAGTAGGAACAGCAGCGATGGGGTATGAAAACCCACGGGCGGATAAAGGGACTCGACCCTTTCATTTTTGCGAGAACCACCTGACACTTGCCGAACAGGCAGGACTTGGCACTGCTGACCTTGCAAAAATCGAAGTGCTTGGGACGAGCATCCAAGACGCACGCTATAGTTACAAAGACATCGCCGGTGTGTAGCAAAATTCAGGTCGGAAAAGCGTTTACTTTTTTCGCTCCTGAAAAATTCTCAATGAACGTGTGGGGGCTTCTTTACGATGAGCCTCCAATTGAGTACTTCTTTGGCTGCGCTTGCCGTTGGGTCCGGGTTTTGGCACAACAGTCACGCTGCTGATAAAAGGAAATCTATGCCGCATATTGAGGAGGATAATTTTGGGAAGTTGCCAGACGGCACGACCATAAAGCGTTACACCCTGAAGAACAAAAACGGGATTACCCTAAAGGTCATGGAATATGGCGCTATAGTGACTGAACTTTGGGTTCCAGATAAAAAGGGCGACTCAAAAGATGTGGTCTGCGGATTTGATAATCTGGAGCAATATCTGAAAGGCCATCCCTTTTTTGGAGCGATTGCAGGACGTTACGCCAATCGGATTGCGAAGGGACAATTTAATCTCGATGGAGAAACCTATAAGCTCGCAGCGAACAATGGACGCAACCATCTGCATGGCGGGTTAAAGGGCTTCGACAAGCAGCATTGGAAATCCGAGCCGTTCGAAGAATCCGGCAAACGGGGAGTGAAGTTCTCCTATTTGAGCAGGGACGGGGAGGAGGGTTATCCCGGAAATCTTTCGGTAACCGTCACTTACACCCTTACCGATCATAATGAACTGCGGATCGATTACACCGGGGTGACAGACAAGCCCACGATTCTTAACCTGACCAATCACAGTTATTTCAATTTGGCTGGTAAGGGCGACATTCTCGGACATGAATTAACTCTGAACGCCAACCATTACACTCCCGTTGATAATGAATTGATCCCGACAGGCGAAATTGCGTCCGTGAAAGGAACTCCGCTCGATTTTACCCAGCCGCATACAATCGGGGAACGGATCGAGCAAATGGTGCCGAACCCAGGAGGATACGACCACAATTTCGTAATTAATAATGGCGCGAAGGGCCTGGAAATGGCCGCGCGCGTAAAAGACCCAAAATCAGGGCGCGTGATGGAAGTGCACACGACACAGCCTGGGATTCAGCTCTACACCGGGAATAATTTAAACGGTGAGCTCAAAGGCGTGGGTGGCGTGCAGTATCTCAAGCACGGTGCCTTCTGCCTGGAGACGCAACATTTCCCCGATTCGCCGCAACACCCGAATTTTCCTTCGGTTGTACTGCGGCCCGGAGAAACATTTCGTTCCACAACCATTTAAAGTTTTCCTGAGGTAAAGCCATGATCCTTCTTACGGCCGGACTCCAGGCTAAAACCGGTTAAATTAATATCCGACGGGAGTTTTTCCCGGCCCTTTACCTTCAACAGAAGCTACCTCAAGGATTACTTTTCTGCGGATCGGTTACCGGTCTGTGTTTGCAATAATGCAAACGGCGATGAAGGCATGATTCCAGACCTGGCGCATACCATCCTGATGGAATAGGTATTCTTCGTGCGCTGGACTGCGGCACTAAAAAGGCGCACCAAAGTGCGCCTTTCATGAATCGACTATAGCTATAAATTACGCAGCTTGTTTTTGCTGCTCGAGCTTCTCAATTTTCTTGCGAAGCTTTTTCAAAGCGATCCCCTGAATTTGGCGAATGCGCTCGCGGGTAAGGCCAAACTTGCGCCCAACTTCCTCCAGCGTTTTTTCTTCATCGCCATCCAAGCCGAAGCGATAGCGGAGAATCGTTACTTCGCGAGGATCCAAATCCTTCATGACCTGGCGAAGCATGGCGGTGTTCGCCTT
>JBQCGE010000580.1:0-5763 GCA_051955955.1 Verrucomicrobiota bacterium | reverse complement strand
GCCGCCCAGGATGCATTCCAGAAAGCATCCGCGGGCGAAACGACCCTTGAAGAAATTGTGCGGGTAACCGCGGGAGATCAGCTTGAATGATGGCGTTCCGATATAGAGCCATCGGCGTGAACGGAACGACCGGGGATGGAGTCATCGATGCCCATGATCGCAAGACCGCAATTCAATTACTCGGCGAAAAAGGACTTTATCCCTCAGCGCTGGAAGCGGCGAGCAAACCGGCTGAACGCGAAGCAGTGGTTACAAGCAATGTTGCGAAGGCAGGGACGGCGGCTCCCCGGCGGGTGGGTTTCAGAAGAGGCGTCCGGCGAAAACAAATTAGCGCATTTACACGCGAGATGGCTGCGTTGCTTGCCGCAGGCATAGCGATTCCGCAGGCGCTGGAAGGATTGGGACAGGAGGAGGAGAACGAGGCATTCAAAACTGTTCTGCGCCAAATCAGTGAATCGGTGAAGAAAGGACTTTCTGTTTCCGCCGCCTTCGAGGAGCACCCCGCCCTTTTCAACAAGCTTTACGTAAACATGGTGAAGGTGGGTGAAGAAGCCGGGGCATTGCCGAAAGTCATGAACGACCTGGCGGACATGATGGAGCATGAGGACGAAGTGCGGAGCGAGGTGGTTGCGGCGGTTTCGTATCCCGCATTTGTGCTCGGGTTTGGATTCCTGACTGTGGCGGTGCTGTTGACGTTTGTGCTTCCCCGGTTGTTTTCAATGTTGGAGGAGATGCTCAGTGTGCTGCCGCTCCCGACTTTGATCCTGCTGCGCACAAGCGGATTCATCCAGAGTTATTGGTGGGCCATCCTCATTGTGGGAATCGGAGCGGCGCTTGGATTGCGCAATTACCTTCGTAGCGCAGAAGGAGCATATCAATGGGACAAGTTGAAATTGAAATTGCCGGTGATGGGAGATGTTTTCCAGACAGCGGCGCTTGGGCGTTTTGCCCGAACTTTGGGAATTCTTGTGAAGAGCGGAGTTTCGTTACTGCCCTCTTTAAAGATCGTCGAGAGCACCATCGGCAACATGGAACTTGGCAAATTGATCGCGCGTGTTTCGGAGGAAACGCGTGGGGGTGATTCGCTTGCAACCCCACTTAAGAAACTCGGGATTTTTCCAAATACGGTCATTCAAATGATCAATGTGGGAGAGGAGACAGGGACATTGGATGAAATGCTGTTGAAAGTGGCGGAAATTGAAGAGCGCCATCTTCGAGCAAAAACAAAAACCCTTGTTTCGCTGCTCGCGCCCATCCTGATCCTGCTCGTGGGAGCATTGGTTGGGTTCATGGTCATCGCGTTATTGTTGCCCATTTTCAAAATGAGCCAGGCGATTCGGTAAAAACTTACAAATCAAAATGAAAACCAAGATTCACCGCAATTTAAGACAAAGTGGGTTCACGCTGCTCGAGCTGCTCGTAGTGGTGGTGATCCTGGGAATCCTTGCCGCGACGATCATTCCGCAGTTCATAGGGACCACACAACAGGCAAAAGAAGGGACCGCGAAGTCGAACATCGCGGAGCTGGAATCAGCAATCGAGCGCTTCAATGTGAACATGGATCGCCTCCCCACGACGGAGGAGGGCTTGAATGCACTGCTCACGCCGCCAAGCGGGCAGGAGAAAGCCTGGCGCGGGCCGTATATCAAAATGATCCGAGCTGATCCCTGGGGTAATCCTTATCAATACCGCGCCCCTGGGGTGCATCATCAAACCAGCTTTGACTTGTGGTCACGCGGGGCCGATGGGGCGGATGGCGGCGAAGGTCCGGCAGCAGATATTACGAATTGGTAAGATGCACACCTGCCCAGCAAACTTTTCCAAGCGACGTGTGCTCGCCAGAAAGGGTGGCTTCACCCTGGTGGAATTGCTGGTGGTGATAGTACTGATCGGGATTGTAACGGCGGTCATTTTGCCCGAGATGCGAGGGACGCAGGGCGACGCCCAATTGCGCGCGGCGACTCGCAAAATCCTGAACGTGTGCGCATTGGCATCGAGCCGGGCGGTGACCTTAAACCAGGACCAGGTGGTGCGAATCCAAGGGGAAGAGTATTTCCTCGAGAGCGCTCGCAAAAAGAAAGATGGCAAAGGCAAAGAACCTGAGCGTGGAAAGTTCAGTTCCAAAATCACCGTTTCCATTCTTCAAATTCCCCAAGAGGATTCAAAGCAAAACGAAGCCCAGGAGCCGACGAGCGATAGTGACAATTCGCTGAAATTTTTTTCGGATGGAACGGCAGAGGCCAAAATCATCGAATTAAAAGACCGCGATGGCTTCGGCCTAAAGCTGCGGATGAATCCCACAATTGCGCGGTTTCGCGTCAGCGAAATCTCTCGAGAATGAAAACCATGAATCGCGACGCTGGATTTTCGTTAATCGAGTTAATGTGCGCGATTGTGATTCTGGGCATTGGCATAGTAGGCATTACTCACGGGCTAACAACGGCGTTAAACGCGAGCAAGGATTCCGAGCAACAAGCGGTTGCGGCATTGCTCGCCGCAGGGCGGATTGAAACCGTGAGGGCAGAGGGCTATTACGAAACCGGTGAAACCGAGGGGGAATTCGATCAAGGAATGGCGGGATATCGTTGGACTCAGTCGATCACCAAAACGGAATTGGATGGCTTGTATGACCTTAAAGTGACGATTCAGAACGCGAAGAACGGGACGGAAATCTTCACGTTGGAAACGATGGTCTTCGAAGCCCCGATTGCGAGCACGACGACTCGCAGCGAATCGGAACGGAAGCGGAGGAATCGATCATGATTTTCTTCGCTCGAAAGAAGTTTGCGCAGAGCGGATTCACGTTGATTGAAATAGTGATCAGCACGGCTTTGATGAGCATGGTGCTGGGCGCAGCATACGTATGTCTGAGCGCGGGTTTTTCCACGCGAGGAATGGTGGAGCAACGCGCGGATGTGCTGCAAAACGCGCGCGTGGCTTTGGACCGGATCAGTGCCGATTTAAGAAGTGCCTGCCCGCTTTCGAAGGACATTCCGTTTCTCGGAATGCGGCGGGACATGGGCGGAGTGCCAGCGGACAACCTCGATTTTGGCACGCATAATTACAGGCCACGCAAGGCGCATGAAGGAGACTTTTGCGAGACGAGCTACTTCCTGCACAAAGATGAGGAGACCGGTCTCTACACAATCTGGCGCAGGCGCGATCCGACGCCGGACGAGGATCCCACTTCCGGTGGGCGGCAGGAGGAAATTGCGGCTGGGGTGATGGGGTTGCGTTTCGATTATTACGACGGATTCGATTGGTACGAAGAATGGGGAGATGCAACGGGGAAAAAACAATTCTCAAATCGCGATCATCCCAACATGGTGGGCATGCCTGAAGCGGTCCGAATTACAATCCTGATGGATTCGGAATATTCAAACGCGCGCGCGAAAACAGCGGGGGTAACAAATGGCCCTCCGCTGGCACTGCAGACGGTGGCGCGGTTGACTCTTGCGGCCACCGCCCAACAGACGAGTGGCAGTTCTGACAGCAGCGCGCAAATGCCAGCAGCCCCGCAACCAGGAGGACCGCAATGAGGCGGGATCAAGGCTCAGTGCTGATTGGGGTTCTCTGGTGCCTTGCTCTTTTGAGCGTGGTTGTCATCAGCCTTTTGCATACTTCAAGAATCGATCTTCAGGTTGAAAAAAACTTTGGCGATGGACTCCAGGCGCGTTATCTGGCTTTGGCGGGAATTGAACGAGCAAAGGCATTGATCTACCAGGAACGTGTGAATAACAAGAAAAGCGCTACTGCGCATTCGACACAGCTTTATAACAACCCGCGTCTCTTCAAAGGGCAACGCTTAGGGCGCGGCGAATATGATGTTATTCGCGCGGCTGGCCAGGATGAACGCGGGCCGATTGTTTACGGGATTTCTGATGAAGAAGGCCGCTTAAACGTGAATTACGCGACTGCCGACGAGTTGAAGAAGCTCTATGGAATTCAACCGGACACAGTCGCGGCGATCATGGATTGGCGGGATGCCGATAATAACGTGACGCCGGGCGGAGCTGAGATTGATTATTACGCGTCGATGCCGGACCCCTATCTGCCGGGGAACGCGGCGATAAAAACCATTCGCGAATTGTTAATGGTCAGCGGAGTAACGGCACGGGATTTATTCGATGAAGATGCAAATCAAAATGGTTTGCTGGACCCGGAAGAGGATGACGGGAGCGAATCGGCTCCGATGGATAATGCGGACGGGGTGTTGGATGGGGGCTGGAGTGAACTGCTGACGGTCAGTTCCATGACCGAAAATGTGAGCGCGAGCGGTGAAGAACGCGTGAATGTTCAAAACGCGGATGAAGCCGCTTTGACACGAGTGCAAGGGATTTCGCCGGAAATTGCGAAGGCCATTGTTGCCTATCGAGGGCAAAACCAACTGCAAAACCTCGCGGACTTGCTTGATGTAGCTGCCCCGCAAGCGCGCCCTCAAAACCAAAGCGCGCCGGTTCAAAACTCGCCGGGCACAAGTCCGGGCGGAGCATCAGGCCAACCATCTCCCCAGTCTGGATCAGCGCAAGCTGGGACAGCCCAGACGCCGGCACAACCTGGAGCAGCCCAACCGGGAGGTAATACGGGCGTTCAATTTAATGGCCCGAAGTTGATCGATGAAAATTTATTGATGGAGGTGGCTGACGAATTGACGACCAGTTCCGATTCCACCCAGCCGGGGCTGGTCAATATTAACTCGGCCTCTGCAAAGGTGCTTGCGTGTCTGCCCGGCATTACCGATCAACTTGCGGACGCAATCGTCGGTTACCGATCTTCCGCCGGGTCTTTTCCGAATGTCGCGGTTTTGCTGCGCGTCCCCGGAATCACGCGTGAGATTTTCAAGCAAGTTGCGCCACGCATCACTGCCCGATCGGAGACATACCGGATCATCAGCGAAGGCCGCGTGAAATCGAGCGGGGCAACCAAACGAATGGAGGCCGTTGTGCACCTGGGCAAGAATGATTTTGAAACGCTGCAATTCCGGGAGGACTTATAAATGAAGGCAGATTTTTTCCATGGAGAACGGGCGCTGGCGGATATTTCTTTTGAAGAATTTAAGCTACTGGACGGCGACCGTTCCTTCCGGTTTGCCCTTGAGCGTGACGCACATGGTGGGATCACACCAGTCTCTCGAGAGCAACTCGTTCAGAAGCTGAGGGAGTTTTTCAAAGGCAATCTGTTTCGATCCCGCCCGGAAGTGATCTGCGCGATTCCGCTGAGTGGAGTTACGTTGCGCCGCATCACGATGCCGCCAGCGGATAAGAATGAATTTGGGCAGATGCTGCTGCTGCAAATTGAAAAAGAATTTCCGATTCCGCCGGAGGAGCTGGCCTGGGGTGCGGTTGAAACAAACGCTTCCGGCGAGAAAGCCATTTTTGCAGTTAAGAAAGAACTGCTTGAGCCGTACCGACGCATCTTTGAAGAGGTAGGGTGCAAGGTAAGATTTTCGGTTGCGGCGTGGGCGCGGTTGGGAGCTGTGCCAAGGGGAAACGGTAGCGGAAACTTGTGGCTGATCGATCTGCTCAGTGACCGATCGGAATGGGTCAAGGTCGAGAACGGTTTGCCGAGCCAGGTGCGGATTGTTTCTGGAAAAACGGAAGAACTGTCCAGCGCGTTGCAGCGTGAACTCTCTGGCAGAACCGGTCTGGTTTATCTGCGTGGCGGAACTGATGAGGGCAAACGACTGCAGGACCAAGTGCCTCAAGCCGTCGTTGAACCGTTAATAGCAACCGAGAGCAAGGCGGCAAACTCGCTCGCTATTTC
>JBQCGE010000579.1:0-8527 GCA_051955955.1 Verrucomicrobiota bacterium | reverse complement strand
GCTGCTTTGATGTAACTGTTCAATGCCTGAGCGGTTTCATTTAGCGCATCCTGTTTGTCGTCTTGCCAATGTTACTTCAAAATTGTCGCAAAAATTCCGTTGTGAGCGGTCGGAGGCACGACGGTTTTGACGAGTCGCTTCGCCCCAATGCCCTGGCCAGTGCGGGCGTTCGGGTCCCAATAAAATTCGGAGGCGGAGGACCATGGCAACCCGTACCAATGCGCGACACTCTCCGCGATCCTGGCAATTTCAGGAGAGCAGGGGACCAGCGCTGAATTCTGTCGCAGGTTGTAGTCGAGATAACCTTTGCTTTCTTCGACGTAGCAAACAACATGGACGACGTTCGGCATCCGGATCGCGATTAAACGAGAGTGATACCCCTTTGACCCAAGGACGGTGCTGGCCATGATCGAGAAATCATCACAATCACCCGAGCGGGTCGCCAGAAACTTTTCGGGCGATTGTACCACGTTCAAATATTTAAATTCGTAATTGGTGAAGAGCGTGGCGAATTTTTCAGGCGTCAGCTCCGGCGTGGCTTTCAGGTCATCAAGCGATGAACCGAACCCGGAGACGAGACAAAAAATCAGGATGATGGGCGCGATCCATTTCGATTTAAAATTTTCAGGCAAGCGCATTGATGCTCATTTAGCAACGCCCATGCCACAACGAAGCATTGAAGAAACTCAGGGAATTTTTCGCAAAATTGGAACCCAATGTCCTGATTCGGAACAGTGCCTTTCCGAGCCTAAGCCACGCGTTAAGAGCGAGTTCGACGAAATAACCAGGGAAAAAGACCTGGAGCTGTCCTCAAGCTGGAAAGAAGCAGCATCTGACCCGCGGAGTGCATGACGCAATTTTGCAAAAACCAGGCTGTCCGGAGGCGCGGAGTGAATTGTTCGTCGCACATTTGCGAAATGCTTTTGCGCGCATTCTCCCAATCACGTTCTCCTTTGCTGTAGTGCACCAGCGCGTCAGCAGCGATGAGAGCGGACTCAAACGCCATGCTCATTCCATTGCCTGTGAGCGGTGCAATCATGCTGATGGAATCCCCAATTCGACATTCGCTGGAACTTTGAGCCGTCTCGGGTTTCAGTGAAATTCCGGATACCGAGCAGAAGGAATTTTCTACGATTCGCGCGTTATTGAACGCATCCTGCCTGATCGGATGAAGCCGCGCGGCAATAATCGAAACATGCTCGTGCCCAAGATTGCGAGGGAGAGAATCCGAGCGGATGAGACCACAAACATTGGTGATGCCCTCCGGCAATCGAGAAAGCCCGAAGTATGCTCCTTTGGAAAAGTGCAATTCGAGATCAGCGGCCAGCGTCAGATTTCTCGCATGAAACTTAACGCCGACCCAGCGTCCCGATCGATTTTTTGAAATACGCCGTCCAGTAGCGCGCACAAACCCTTCGTCATCAAAATTGTTTTGCAAACGTGAGCGCGTTTTTAGTCTGCCGCCCATTGCTTCAAAGTTCCGCGCGAGCATGGAATCAAGATCGTAGCGGGAAATAGCCAGGGCTGATTTGGGCAACGCAAAAACGGGTGAACACCGGCGTCGTGTAAAAAATCGGACTGAGCTTAGTTCGAGTGCATTCGCTGATGGAGCGAGCCAGTTTTTGCACAGCGCGGCGCCGTTCCCACTGATGAATTCGCCGCAAACACGGTGCCGCGGATAATCTCCCGCTTCATGTAACGTGACCGGCACATCCCGCTCACGCAGGAGCAGGCCCAAAGCCAACCCGGCCAAACCGCCACCTGCGATTGTGATATCCCTCATCACCGCAAGCTACCACATCAGGCGCGGTCGGCATGCATACGGAGTTCCTGGGAGCCCAGTGAGCCGTGGCTCAGTTTTTCGTCTGGAGCCGCATTCCTGATTCAGCAAAACCGGCAAGGCGTGCCAGATCGCGATCCTCCAGCGGAATCGTCTCCTGTTCTGCGCGGCATCCGTTGAGCTGTTCAATATAGGAAAAGCAACGCATCGAACGATCGTTGAAATCGAAAGGATTTAAATCATGGCCCAGGGATCGGACACACGAAAGGTAAAGCTCCCAGTTTTCCGTCATATCAATGAACGTGAAATGGCCGGTCGAAACCAGTTTCTCGAGCTGTGAGGTGAGCGCGAAAATTTTAAGGAAATCCTTGAAAGGATTGAAATACGAAGCCTCGAGGCCAATGGCCCTTTGGAATTGGATGACCCTTCCCCACATTGTGCTCAGTTGGGAAAGATAAAACTGGATTCGTTCTCCATCATTTTTAAGCGTATTGGCCTGACGCTGTGTTTCCTGCTTTTGAATCCAGAGTTTCGCTTCGAACAGCATCACTTCGGTCAGTGAAGCATCTCGTTTCAGCATTGAGCGGGGGCGGATGGCTTCGTCTTTCATGGGCTTTCTCCAATTATCAGAAATGCATAGGAGCAGAACCCAAGCCGTTCGCAAAATTGATTCCAGACACAAAAAAGCCGCGGAGCAATGCCCCGCGGCAGAGATAAAGAAATGCGCAGCTACTTTCGCCAGGCGACTGCTTTTTTAAGTTTCTCCAGGTCCTTCAAAGTGGAAACGCCGGCAACCACGACAGGTGTATCCAAATCCTGGTCTTTACTGAGTGTAAGCCATCTCCAGATTTCGGCATGTCCATCCGCAAACGAAAACCCGCAGGCCCGGCCGTGGCGAGTGCTTGGTGAATTTTGCCAGATATTTTCTCCATCTGGAGCTTTCACAGCGAAGTAACCGTCATCCACCGTTTCCTTGCTTTCGTCGAGGAAAACGATTGCGCCAGTCGGGCCCGGGTCATTAATTTCACTGTCCAATTTGTACTGTGGATATTTTGCGCCCAGCACCCACGTCGTATCGGCGACACCGAAGCGGCTGGCGTCAGATGCATTTGCGCCACCCATGCGACCCTGCATTGAAAAGTCGCGGACTAGTCGTTTGCCGCGCATGCGAGTATTGTTTTTCAGACTTTTGGGCAGATCGCTCGCTGCCGCGCATTGATAAATTTTGGTAGAGCCATTGTATTTCCACAATTTACCGGCTTTAAGGTCGTTTTCATTGGTGGCCCCCGGCATGCTTGAAACGTTCCCACCAACCCAGGATTCAGAGGAGCCAAGCCAGTTCGGAGGCATTCTTGAATCATTATCCAGGGTGTACATGTGCCAGCAGAGTTGCAGTTGCTTTAAGCTGTTCATGCAGTTAATGCCCTGAGTCTTCGCTTTTGCTTTGCTCAAGGCCGGCAGCAACATGCCTGCGAGAATGGCGATGATTGCGATGACGACAAGGAGTTCGATCAAGGTAAAACCGTGACGTGTCTTGTCCATAGGGGATATGGCTTTGTGAAAACGCATAAGCAAAGGCTTTCATTCATTTACGCGGAAAATTTTCGGAAGATCAAGTGTGCTTTGCAAAGCACAGAGCTTTTAAGCCTGCCTACTTCTGAAACAAAGTTGCATCCGAAAGCGGCTTAGCCAAAATGCCATGCATGAAACAGCCCTGGCGATCCCATCCTGCCGCCCAGCTTTTTTTTCTGGCCGTCCTTTTCGTTTTCAATGGTCACTCCGCTGAACAGCGCGCCTGGCCGGAGTATCAGGCGATCATGTGGGTGGGGGATAGCGCCTACAAAAAACCCGAGAAAATTCCGCTCTTTTTCAAGCGCATGGAGGAAATAGGGGTGAATGCCATCACCCTGGGCGCGGAAGTCGCTCCAGCTCTTGCGACCACCAACGGCTTCGGCTTTTACGTGGAAAACATTGTGAATCGCGGCCTTTGCCTCAAGTTCAATTCCACTGTGATCGACTGGGATAAATTCGTCACGGGCTGGGCAAAAAACGGCCGACCTGACTCAGCATTGATTCGTGATTATTGCCTGGAAGATCCCGATTGGCGCGCGAGATCAAAAAAACAGATGGAACGAGCGGCGCAGACCGCAATGCCGGGCAAACCACTTCTCTATGACATTCGCGATGAATTATCCGTCACCCTGTCCGCCAACCCCTTCGACTACGATTTTGCCCCGCGCAGTCTCAATGCGTTCCGCGAATGGCTGGAGCAGGAATACGGCTCTTTTGATCGGCTGAACGAACAATGGCAAACGCGGTTCAAAAACTGGGACGAAGTCAAACCGTTCACCACCGACCAGATAAAAAACCGAATGGCCACCAACGAACCTTTACCCGGCGGCAAGCCAGACTGGAGCGAAGTTCAAAAAATTCGGTTCAATTCAGCCAAAGCGAGCGAAAATCCCACGCGGTGGAATTTTTCTCCGTGGGCCGATTTCCGCACGTTCATGGACAGCTCGCTTGTGGACGCGCTGCGCGAATTTCGCGAGAGCGCGCATGCGATTGATCCCGCAACTCCAGTCGGCATTGAAGGAACCCAAATGCCCTCCGCCTGGGGTGGATATGATCTCTGGAAACTTTCACAGTCGCTCGACTGGGTTGAGCCCTACGACATTGGCAATGCCCGCGAAATTTTCGGCTCCTTCATGCCGGGCAAACCGATCCTGACGACCGTCTTTGAAACAGACCGCAACCATGCCTCGCGCCGCCTCTGGCATTTACTATTGGAAGGCGATAAAGGCGCGATCATTTGGTGGAGCGAAGATTGCATCGACTGGCAAAGCGCCGATTACAAATTAACGTCAAAAGCCCGGGAACTGGCGCCCGTATTAAAGGCAATGCGTTCGCCACTGGCCCGGCTGTTCATGACCGCAAAGCGCGAGTACGACCCTATCGCGATTCACTATTCTCAACCCAGCGTCCAGGTGGATTGGTTGATTGAATCTACTGTGGATGGCTCGACCTGGTTGCGCCGATTCTCCAGTTATGAAGCAGACCACAATCGCATGGTTCGCGTGAGAAACAGTTGGCTGAAAGCATTCCAAGATTTGGGTTTCACTCCTAAATTCATTTCCTCGGAACAGATCGAGTCCGGCGGGTTGAATGGGGCCAAAGTTTTTGTCATGCCGCAATCACTGGCGATTTCGGATTCTGAAGCGGCGCGCATCACGCAATTTTCCAAACATGGCAATCTATTCGCGGATGGCACACCAGGGATGTTCGATGCCCACGGGAAGCTTCGCGCCCGCCCTGCGTTTAATGATTGGTTTCCACTCGCGAATTCGGATACGCGCAGTTTCGCCAGGAGTTCAGGCAAAACCGAAGTTTTCGAAGGGAATGTCGCCGATTACGCAAAAGATCGTGCGAGTGGAAAAGGAGATTTCGCTGCCTGGGTGGTGCGCCAAATTAAAAATATCACCCCCACCGTCACCGTCCCGATTGAAGCGAAGATTCGTGTTCATCGTTACAAGCAAGGTTCCGCGCAGTTGATCGCCCTGGAACGAAACATCAGTTATCAAATGAGCGAAGACTTGAAACAAGCTGGCGGCAATGAAGCTCTCGAATCTTCAATCGATATCGCCATTAAAATCATAACTCCTGGCCATTGCTACGATTTGCGCACAGGCAAATATCTCGGTGAAAGCGGAACCTTGAAAGTGCATATTGATCCATGGGAGCCAACCTTGCTCGCAGTTTGCCCCAGCCGCATTCAGGCTTCAAACTCCGACGAATTGGTGCAGCAGCTTCTCGCGAATTAAGACTAAGCGTTGAGCCATAGATCGATCGGCTTCTTCACTTGTGGGTGGAAGGGCAACGCCACTTTCTCGCCCAGCCCCGCGGATTTATATGCGGCGTAAAGCATTTCCAAAACAGCGCGTCCGTCCTCTCCCGTCACGAGTGGTTGCTTATCGTGTCGTACGCAATCAATGAAGTGCTTCAACTCCTGCGGATAACCCTGGTTAAACGCCTCCTCAAAGATCGTAAAAGTCCATCCTTGCGTGCTCCCGGCTTTTTCCATCGCGTAGCCATACCCCTTTTCGCTGTAAGTCAGAGCAGCGTTGCCCTGGAACAAATCGGCATAAATCACTCCGCCCGTTCCGTAAACCTCCACGCGATCATCCATCCCGCCATGTCGCGCCCAACTGTTTTCACAAACTCCAATCACCCCATTTTCGAATTCGACAATGGTGACGGAATAATCTTAGCCTTGCGTCCGACCCTAATGAAGAAAGGTGTTCATTGTGGCATAAACGCTCACGACTTTCGGATTGCCGCCCAGCATCCAACGGAACCATGCCAGGCCGTGACAACCCATATCCATCATCACGCCTCCGCCACTTTGATTCACATCGTAGAACCAATCACTGTGCGGCCCGGAATGTTTTTCGCTCTGCTTGAGCATATAAAGCGGGCCGACCGCATTTTCATTCACCAGCTTGCGCACGCGTTCATATTTCGGCGCAAAACAGAGTTCCTCGGCATACATCAATTTCACGCCGCGTTTATGGCAGGCAGCAATCATCTCATCCGCTTCCTCCAGGGTCATTGCGAACGGCTTTTCAATAATTACGTGTTTGCCTGCTTCGGCTGCAGCCAGCACTGCGCGGTGATGCAGAAAGTTCGGCAGGCAAATATCTACCACCTCACAATGGCTCTCGCGGATGCAGCGTTCCAGGTCGGTGTAGGTTTGTGCAATCGGATGCTTGCCTGTGAATTCCTTGAGCCTTTCGGCTGAACGCGAATAGATCGCGACGACTTCTGCCTCGGGCACGAAGCGTTCGTAGGATTCCATGTGAATATCCGCAATAAAGCCTGCCCCGAGCAAAGCTACTTTGGTCCTGGTCATGCAGGAGGTTTTAGCCATTTGTTCTGCTGGGGAAAGCCAAATCCGATTCCGGGCATTGACATGACATTGGGCTCCTTCTGTCGAAAAGGTGCCCTCACGCTTGATCTCTCGTTTAAACCAGGCTTGCGACCCGAGAGCGGGGCTTTTACGATTCGCTCCAATGAAATTCCTCGCAGCCTGTTTGGGAGCAACGCTTTTGGTCATGAACACATTTTCAGCGGAAACAATTCGCCTGTGGGAAAAGGATGCCCCCGGCGCGAAGGGGACCTCGGATAAAGACATTCCGACTCTCTCGATTTATCTGCCAGAGGAGGGGAGTGCGACCGGCGCTGCCATGGTCATTTGCCCCGGAGGCGGATATGGCGGCCTTGCGCAACATGAAGGGAAGGATTACGGCGAATGGCTGGCTAAACATGGCGTGGCCGGCTTCGTCCTCAAATACCGCCTTGGCTCAGCCGGTTATCGTCACCCGGTGATGCTTCAGGATGTCTCACGTGCAATGCGCCTGGTGCGTTCGCGCGCGAGCGAATGGAAGGTTGACCCGAAACGGATCGGGGTAATGGGCTCCTCCGCCGGTGGACATCTCGCTTCAACTTTGCTGACGCATTTTGATGATGGCGATGCTTCCGCCAGCGATCCAATTGAAAAGGTGAGTTCGCGTCCTGATCTCGGCATCCTTTGCTATCCCGTAATCACGATGGGCGAGAAAACTCACCAGGGCTCGAAAAAGAATTTACTCGGCGACAATCCTTCGGACGAGTTGGTGAAGCTGCTCTCCAATGAACTGCAAGTGACGGCCCAAACCCCACCCACATTCCTCTTCCACACAGCGGAAGACCAGGTTGTCCCGGTCGAGAATAGCCTCATGTTCGCAACAGCTCTCGCTGGGCACGATGTGCCCTTTGACCTGCATGTGTATGAAAAGGGCAGGCACGGAATCGGCCTTGCGAATGGACATCCGTGGACTGAGGAATGCCTGAAATGGCTAAAGCTCCACGATTTTGTGAAATAAAAAAAGGCGCTCCTGTTTCCAGAAGCGCCTTGAATCGATACGGACGCGTTCACCGCGTCCAAAAGCATTAGGCTGCCTGTTCTTCCAGCACCTTGATCACGCGTGTTTGTGCGGCGCGTTTGCGCTGGGTTTCGTCCAAAATCTTTTTGCGGAGTCGCAAGTGTTTCGGAGTCGCTTCGACATATTCGTCCGAGCCGATGTATTCCAATGCCCGTTCGAGCGAAAGCTTGAGCGGCGGTTCCAACTGAATACCTTTGCCATCCCCTTGTGAACGCATGTTCGTCAGGCGCTTAGCGCGACATGGATTCACCGGGATATCATTTTCGCGGGCGTTTTCGCCAACGATCATGCCTTCATAAATCATGTCGCCCGGTTCAACCATCAAGCGGCCGCGTTCCTGCACCATGTTCAGGGCGTAAGCGGTCGCTTATCCTGATTACATGCTCACCAGCGAACCGTTTTTGCGCGCCGGAATTTCGCCGCGATCAGGACCGTATTCGTGGAAGAGATGTCTCATCACACCCATGCCCTTGGTCTGATTGACAAGATCGGTTTCGAACCCGATCAAACCACGGGTCGGGATGATTGCTTCAATGCTGATCTGGTCACCAATATGATTCATATTGGTGATCTCACCTTTGCGGGTCGCGAGATTTTCCATCACTGCACCCATCGCGTCCTTGGGAATTTCCAGGAACAACTTTTCGATCGGTTCAAGCAAATTTCCTTCCTTGTCCCGGCGGTAGATAACTTCCGGACGCGAAACGAGCACTTCATGTCCTTCACGGCGCATCTGCTCCACGAGAATCGCAATCTGCATTTCTCCACG
>JBQCGE010000578.1:0-2873 GCA_051955955.1 Verrucomicrobiota bacterium | reverse complement strand
CGAATCCATGGTCACAACCACTGGGAAATTTTCCACTTCCAATTCCCAAATGGCTTCCGGAGAACCGAACTCTTTCAGGAATGAAACACCGCGCACTTTCTTGATGCATTCAGCGAGCACCTGGGCTGCGCCACCCACACCGTGCAGGTAAACACAGCCATATTCTCGGCACGCGTCCAACGTCTTCTGCCCCATGCCGCCTTTGCCGATCACGGCTCGCACTCCAAAATCGCGAATCACCTGCCATTGATAGGGCTCCTCTCGGATGGAAGTTGTCGGTCCAGCCGCCGTGACTTTCCATTCCCCGTTTTCATCTTTCACCACCACGGGGCCACAATGATAAATAATCCCGTCGCGCAGGTTCACTTCCGGCGGCAATTTCCCGCCTTCATGCAAATACTTGTGAACCACGTCGCGGCCGGTGTAAACGATGCCGCTGATCTCCACCGCATCGCCAACTTTCAATGCGCGAATTTTCTCTTCCGTGAATGGTGCGCTAAGCGGAATCATACCTTAATAAAGCCACTGTTGAATGTTCCCCTGACTATCGAGCGTAGCTCCCTGGCGCCGGTAAGCCCAGCACATGTAACTGACGCTCACAAAAAATGACGCTGGCAGGCGGTTCGCAGCGCAAATCTTCACGCCGAGCAACGTTGTCTTTCCTCCAAAACCCATCGGTCCAATTCCGAGTTCATTTGCTGTGTGTAAGATATCCTGCTCCAGTTTATCCAATTCAGGATTCGGGTTCCGATCATCAAGCCGCCGCATAAACTGCTGCTTGGAAAATTCATAACCGGTCGCTCGGTCCCCGCCAATGCAAACGCCAAGAATGCCAGGACCGCACCCTTTCCCCTGGGCCTGCACTACGGCATCCAGGATCACTTTGCGGCAGCCATCCAGGTCCCTGTTGGCCTTAAGCTTCTCATTCGGCAGCGAATATTGCGCTCCCACATTTTCGCATCCGCCTCCTTTTAAGATCAGTCGCACCGAGATTTCCGGACTGCGATGCTGATGAAAATGAATAGTGGGTGAGCCAGGGCCAACGTTCGTCCCGTCATTCACTCCGGTTAACGAATCGACTGAATTTTGCCGAAGGTACCCTTTCCGCGTCGCCTCGGTCACCGCTGTGCGCGCAGCTTCTTCAAATGCAATTTGGTCAAAACCGAGGGGGCATTCCACATAAAAAATGATGCTTCCAGTATCCTGGCAGATCGGCTGCGACTTTGCTTTGGCCAGCGCGATATTGCGGTCAATGATTTTCAGCGCGGATTCCGAAATGGTTCCCTTCTTTTCAGCTTCGAGCGACTTGAGAATTGCCTGGTGCACATCTGCGGGAATTTCGGCGCTTGTGCGCCGGATGATTTCAAGAATCGACTGTTGCATCGCGACCATAAAAACGGAAGAAACCGTAGAGTTGAGCGGGTTGCCTGTCAACGCAGCTCCCGATCCTACCGAGGCACTTATCCCTAAATGCCGTAAATATTCCTTCAATGGTCGTTCGAACTTGCCAAGAGGGTAGCACTTGCCTAAAAGTTTAACTGAATCCTCAGCCAAACTGAAACCGCTCGCGTGGATCAATCCTTTAGATCGCGATTTTGTAAATTCTTCCACTGTCCGGAAGATCGCTTCGAGCAGGCTATTCTTTTGAAGGTGCTGCATCGGCGGTCCCTCCTCCTGGGGTGGCTCCTCTCTCGGGTTTATCCAAATTATTTCCGGACGGATTACCGCATTCTCCAACAGGTCGGCAGCGTCACCAGCCGCAACAACCTGCTCGCTGAAGCACGCGACATTCGCCACGATTACCAGCGCCTGAATGATTTCGGGTTCCTCCGCCGCTATTTTAATTTGCGAATCTCCGGCCAACGATTGCTCGCCGTGGCGAATGAGGTTTGGGGAGCTTCTTCCGAATCCAATGTAACTGAGGGGAAATGAATGAATTTCGCTCTCAGGTCTACGTGTATCAAAAAGAAAAGGTTGTAAAATAGAGTAGGGGGCTTAATCAGGTTTGCCCTGCCTTCCCATTCCTTTACTCCTCAGCTAAATTATCCACGAGGAAGTATGTTAATTGGCGCGATGAATAATCCGGGGCGGGAGCTCTTTAGCGAGCTGAAGTGGATGGCGGAAATGGAATTGGATTTCGTCGATTTAACCTTGGAACCGCCAGAAGCAGCCCCATGGAAAGTGGATCCGGCCAAAATTCGTTCCACACTACAGGACCTCGGGCTCGGTATTGTCGGCCATACTGCGTTTTATCTTCCGTTCTCCTGCACCTTCGAATCAATTCGCAAAGCGGCGGTTGAAGAAACCAAGCGCTGCATCGATTTATTCTCACGAATCGGCGCGAAATGGATGAACCTCCACCCGGATCGGCACGCCCCCTTTCACTCCCGCCATTTCGTCGTGGATCAAAATATCAAAAGCATTCGAGACCTGCTCCCCGTCGCCAGAGATTGTGGTATTGGGTTGATGATTGAAAATGTGCCGGGCGAATTTAATTCGAAGTCGCAACTGGGCGATTTGCTGGATGCCATTCCAGAGCTCGCTTTGCACCTGGATATTGGCCATTGCAATTTACAAGTCCCGTCCAATACTGCCGCCGATATAATCCTGGCGTATGGCCCGCGCGTGCGGCATGTCCACATCCACGATAATAAAGGCGGATTTGCGGACCTTCATCTACCTCTGGGCACTGGCAATATTGATTTTCATGCCCCCTTGCAGGCGTTGCAAGGTTGGGGCTATGACAGCACGATCACGCTGGAAGTTTTTTCCGAGGATCGTCATTACCTGGCATATAGCCGCGATATCCTGAGAAACACATGGGATGCCTTGACTGCCAAAAGGAATTCGCAGCGCGTGCTCACTCCCGCGTA
>JBQCGE010000577.1:0-4907 GCA_051955955.1 Verrucomicrobiota bacterium | reverse complement strand
ATTCCCGTTGATGGTCCCGCCGCCGAGGTGTATCGAATCAGCCCTGATGAGCCCTGGCGCGTCATCCGGACCAAGTGGCGGGTATCCGGGCTTGTCCCCGGGCCAATTGAAGGAGGGGGGCGCGCCTCAGGTTATTTCACTGGGGCGACTGGAATCACGATTTATCGCGGCACGGCCCTTGGGAAAGATTTTGAAGGAGACGCCTTCATTGGCGACGCTGGAAGCAATCTCGTTCATCGCAAAAAAGTATTGCCCGATGGAGTGGCTTTCAAAGCCGAGAGACCGGCGGACGAGCAGCACGTGGAATTTCTCGCCTCGACAGACAATTGGTTTCGCCCTGTGCAGTTCGCTAATGCTCCCGACGGGGCGCTTTACATTTGCGACATGTACCGCGAGGTGATTGAACATCCATGGTCGCTCCCGCCCAATTTAAAAAAGCATCTTGATTTAAATAGCGGAAATGATCGTGGGCGAATTTACCGGGTTGTCATGAACGATTTTCTGCAACCAACCTTGCCCAGGCTGGAGAAAGCCACAACAGACAAACTGGTCGCATTGCTGGAACACCCGAACGGTTGGCATCGCGAAACTGCCGCGCGCTTGCTTTTTGAACGTCAGGATAAACGTGCTGTTGAACCCATACGAAAACTGCTTCGCACCACTCAATCGGCCGCAGGCCAAATCGAAGCTCTGGCAACATTGGTGAACCTGGGCGCCCTCAGCCTGGATGATGTGCTTGTCGGTTTTCAATCGAGTTCGGCGGATGTGCGTGAATGCGCGGTTCGATTTAGTGAAACTCTCCCCATCACAGCTAAGTTGCTAACTGGATATGAACATTTGATTTCGGATTTAGCAGTCCGTGTTCGCTACCAATTGATTTGGAGCATATCCACTCGCACCAATATAAATACCGCGCCCTATCTCGCTCGATTGGCGGCATCGGCGAACGATCGATGGGAAAGTGAAGCCTTGCTAGCGGTCATCAGTCGTAACCCCGGGTCCTTCTTTGAAGAGGCTGATGTAAATCTGCCAATCGGCTTTGGGTCAAAAGTGGCTTACCTCGCTGGAGCCAGGGGTGATCTAAATGCCTTTAGTGCCGCCCTCGCCTTTATTCTCAAAATCCAGCCTGTGAAGTTACAAATTGAACCTGCGGCCAACCTGATTCTCGGCCTTCAAAAGGGGAAGCCTGAGTGGATTCCCACCGCAATCTCACAATTACCCGAGGCGACTGCAATAGCATTGGAACAGGTTCGAATCGAAACGAATAAGCTGCAGCTTTCGCATGCCGTTTCTTTGCTTGCCCCGGATTACATCCCAGCTCATCGCACAAACTTGCTTTCATTGTTTTCACCAAATACACCAACGGAAAAGCAAATTGGCGTAATGAGTACCCTCGCCGAGACATCACCGAAAACGTTCGAAGCAGCCTTGAGTTTTTGGCCCCAATGGACACCCGAAATCAAATCAGCCGTTCTTGAAAAGGCTGTCGCCCAAACGCGTTTGCATGGGGCACTTCTGGAAAGCTTGCGCGCAGGGAGAATCTTGCCGGCTGAACTCGATGCGCGCCAAGTCATCAAACTTAAGGCGAGTTCAGCGCAGTTTGCTGCTTATTTCAAAAACCGCGCGTCAGAAGGTGGTGAATCTCAATCTTCTCGCGCCGAGGTAATTCGAAAATTTCAACCCGCGCTCTCACTTAACGGAGACGGAAAAGCAGGCAAAATCCTCTATCAAAACAACTGTTCGCCCTGCCATAGGCTGAATGGCGAAGGCAATTCGGTAGGACCAGACCTCGAATCGGTGCGTTCCGCCGGCAAGGAGAGCATTTTAACCAACATTCTCGATCCAAATCGTGAAGTTCCACCACGGTTCGCCTCCTACGAAATCGAAACGAAATCCGGCGATGAGCTTACGGGAATATTGGCGAGTGAATCGCCTGCAGGATATTCATTGAGGCAAGCTAACGGCCAGGATGTTTTTATCGCACGCGACCAGGTGAAAAAACTTCACAGCACAGGCAAGTCGCTGATGCCGGAAGGCCTTGAGGGGAATTTAACGCCGCAGGACCTTGCAAACCTGCTCGCCTGCATTCTGGGCGAGTAGCTTTGCTCGTTCTGAGCTGTCAACCAATATCCGTGGTGTGTTTAATTTAATTTTGCGAGTGGGAATTTTCTCATAAAGTAAGCCTTCATGATTCAACGGTATTCAAGACCGCAGATGCGGGAAATTTGGACGGAACAACGGAAACTCGAAATCTGGTTGCAGGTGGAACTGCTCGCTGCCGAAGCACTCGTCGAAGAAGGGTTAATCCCGAAAAAAGACTTCAATCAGATGAAGTCGCGCGCGGCATTCAGCATCGAGCGTTGCAAGGAACTGGAGAAAACCTTGAATCACGATGTGATAGCGTTCACGACGAATGTTTCCGAAAACATCGGCGCGCCCGCAAGTCGCTGGCTGCATTTCGGCCTGACCAGCAGCGACATTATCGATACATCCTTTGCGGTTCAGATGGTGCAATCGGCTGATCTGTTAATTGCGGATGTAGAAGCGCTTCGTGAGGTGATTGGCAAAAAGGCTCGCGAGCATATGCTGACCCCCGAGATAGGTCGAAGTCATGGCATTCACGCAGAGTCGACCACCTTCGGAATGAAAATGGCTTTGATGTATGATGAGTTCGGCCGCGCATTGGATCGTTTGAAGCAGGCACGCGAATCTGCAGCGGTGGGCAAACTTTCTGGAGCGGTGGGGACCAGCGCGCATTTATCACCGAAAATTGAGGCCTATGTTTGCAAAAAGCTCGGATTGCGCGCCGCACCCATAGCCACCCAGGTCATACAACGTGATATTCACGCGGAATTTATCTCAACTCTCGCCTTGGTCGGAGCGAGCATCGAAATATGGGCCACTGAATTTCGCCATTTGCAACGAACCGAAGTCCTGGAGGCGGAGGAATTCTTTGCTCGCGGGCAAAAAGGTTCAAGCGCCATGCCACACAAGCGAAACCCAATTACGGGAGAACGGCTCACTGGTCTCGCGCGCGTCTTGCGCGGGAACGCCGTGGCAGCAATGGAAAACGTGGCGCTCTGGCATGAACGCGATATCAGTCACAGTTCCGTTGAACGGATCATATTCCCAGATTCCTGCACCTTGCTGGATTATATGCTTGCGACCCTTACGCGTTTAACGGAAGGCCTCATTGTTTATCCGGAGAACATGAAGCGAAACCTGGAGTTATCACTTGGCATGTGGAACTCACAGACCGTTCTCCTCGCCTTGATCAAAAAAGGGTTAACACGCGAGCAGGCGTACGAATTGGTCCAGCGAAACGCGATGAAAACCTGGGCCGCAAAACATGCGGGCCAGAGCGATGCAGATTTCAAGACACAACTGCTCTCCGATCCTGAAGTGGCAAAATATATCTCGAAGTCTGAGCTGGATAAAATCTGCAGCCTCGATTTTCACTTCAAACAGGTGAAAAACCGATTCAAAAAAGTCGGTCTGTAGAAGCCGCATCTCATGGCGAGTTCGCTACTTCTGTTGAGTCACGATTCGGTAGTAACGATGCTCAATTTCAGGTTTGTCCACGTCTTGAAATATGAATTGGTCATCGGCAGTCGGTTCGCCCGTGCCGATGACCGTCCACGATTCGAGATCATTCGACACCTCCACTGAGTAGCTGAAAGTGGGGTCACCTGAAAATTGCAGGTAGGGAACGCCGTTACTTGTCGCGACCCTCAAATCCTGCACAGGAACGGCAGGGTGTCCGTACAGATCGGGAATACGGTAGCAGCGATAAACCCAGTTCCCGCGATAAGTGGTGCTCGTGTTTTTGTAATCAAACACCGCGAGATCAAAGAGCACCTCTTTGTTTGCGTCGTGTGTAACTTCCTTGATTCGGGCCATCGACGCGTTTGTTGAGTAGGCGCTTGGCCGGGCATGGTTGACGTAGCTAATATTTCCGAAGTCGATCAGGATGTTCCCTGTTTTTGGGAGTTGTTCCACATTGCCTACACTGCCGGTATACAGCTGTTCAGGAATGTCTGTGCCGTATTCCCAGATTTGTCTCACTTCCATCGTCGCTTCATTGATATCGAATTCAACCGCGCGGCTGAAGTTTTCCGAATCGGGGATGCCTTCATCAAAGGGGCTGGCGCGAAAATTGCCATTATCATAAAGCAATAAAGTTCCTTCCCTCGAGATCCTCGGTGCGTGCTGCCCATAATTCCACTGGAAAGGTGTTCCGACCGGGGTGAGAAGGTATTTCTGGTATTCGGAGCCCCAATTTTCATGAGGGCCGAGAATCCACTTTACGTTTCCATCGCGGGAAAACTTTACGACGGCGTTTTGGTTGCGCAGTGAAAAAATAATTGAGCCGTCCCGTGGGTCTTCAATGACAGCATTGCCGTGATGAATATCGAGCCCAAGCGCACTCGGGGCAAAACTCAGGTAAGTGATTCGAAGCGGATCAAGCAGATCGAGCACAGACCAGTTGCCGCTCACGCTTCCATCTATTGCGGACATCTCGTTGATTCGGTCGTATTGAACCTTCGCGGTTTGGCGCGGAGCATTAGGATCAGTTGCGCTGGAAGGAAAATTCTCACTCGAAGTCGTATCAGCATGGATATATAAAATCGTGTTGTTCGTCGTGAAGAATACGTCGTGCGTATCAATGTTCAGGTTGGTTGAAACCGCCCACGTCTTGACCTTCACTCCGAGCAGGTTGAACTCGTTAAACGCATTCGGCAGAACCTGAAGCAAATTGCCATTCCGCAGTTGCCTGTTCTCCAGGCCAGATGTTAAGGAGGTGTACCACACTACTTCGCCAGAGTTGTTTAGGATGATAATGTAACCAAGCTGAGGGTTCACAACTGCTCGGATCAGATTATAGCCCGGCTCCATACGATCTGCTT
>JBQCGE010000576.1:0-2762 GCA_051955955.1 Verrucomicrobiota bacterium | reverse complement strand
GAAGCATTGATGCCCCTGGCCAAAGCCGTTAGCGCCAAATCCCGCCGCTTCAATGCTTATGGACTGATCACCGATACCGACTATTTTCGCATGATGCGCATTGTTCGGGATGGCGGTTACACGGGCTATGTTGGGGTCGAATCCGCGCCTGAAAAAGAAGAGGATGAATACCAGGCAGTTCGCAACACCTTGCACGTGCTGCAACTCATTCGGGACGAACAGAGCAAATGCATCCCAATTTTCAATGGACTGAATTTATCCGGCTGGACTCCACTTTTCGGAGGCGATTGGATGGTTGAGAACGGTGTCCTGATTGGGAAAAACGGAGAGGACTGGAGCACGGATCCATCCAAATCAGGTTCCTGGCTGAGTACGAACAGGCAATACTCAGATTTTCGCCTCGAATTGCAGTTCACCATCAACAAAGGCGGAAACAGCGGTGTGTTCATTCGCTCTTCCCGTCGCGAGAATCCAGCCTTCACGGGCTATGAAGTGCAGATCTACGATGCTCCCGGCGCTGCTCCTTCCTCAACTGGTCCTGGGTCACTTTATGACCTCGTTGCGCCGGAAAAAAACCTGATTCGCAAAGCGGGGGAATGGAACTCGCTAACCGTGATTGCCCAGAATGAGCGCATTCGCGTTGAGATGAATGGCGAGAAGATTTTGGAAACTCACAAACGGCGCTCGCTCAAGGGTTACATTGGCCTGCAAAACCATGACGAAAAAAGCGAAGTGCGCTTCAAGAATATTCGTTTGGAAGTGCTTTAATTCAGGACTTTGGCCAATCCTTATTGGGAAATCGCGCCAATCTTTGCCAGCACCCGCGGGATGGCGTCCAACTCGCCCCGCCCACTCCTGCCATCTTTAGAATTATACGCGTTCAGCATAATCGAAAATGCGATTGGTTCACCTCCGGCGGTTTTCATGTACCCGGACAATGTATACACGTAACTGAGCGAACCGGTTTTTGCGACCAGGTTGCCTCGCAACTCCTTCAATCGCTTTCGTAGCGTGCCCTCCTCACCGGGTACCGGCAATGAATTGAAATAGACCTGTCCATATTTGTGCCCATACATATACCGCAGCAACTGCACAGTTGCGTGCGGTGTCACAAGAGTTGTTCTTGAAAGCCCTGAACCTTCCTCCAACAGTGCTTCGTTTTGATCAATTCCAGCCTTCGCAAGAAAGCGCCTCATTTCGCGCACACCCAACTCCTCAGTCATTGCACTTCCTTCTTCAGCATCTGGGGAATTTGCGCCGGTGTGCAAAAAGAGCAACTGCGCGTACAGGTTCTGGGAGGGTTTTAACATCTTTGGAAGCAATTCGGAGAGGGGCGGAGAATCAAAATGGGCCAATTCATTCAACTGCTCTGTCCTTAATGGCTCATCGGTCGGCCATGAGCGGCTCCGCAATTTGCCATCGACTTTCACCACGCCGGACTCTTTGATCAAGCTCACGTACCACAACGCGGGATTCGGCACCGTTACGGAATCAACCCAGGGCTTATCGTGAAGCTTTAACTCACCATCCATGTAGACCTCATTCCGGCCGAGCGGTCGGAACAAGGTGATGTTCCTGGTTCCATTCTGAAGCGTTGCGCTGCGGTTAATGAACCGAAGATAGGATGTTTCAGGTTCCATTCGAATCCTGCAGGAGGAACCTGTGGTCTTGCCCGGACTGATCCACAAATCAATCACGTTATCCTGAATCGAGAGTGCCGAGGCTTCCGCGCCGTAGTAGTATTCGAGATCGTCCCAACTCCAACCCGAACCCATTTGTGGGCCACGAAAGTAAGTCGCATCTCCCACCAGGTCACCGCGCACCCGCTTGATCCCTGAGGTTTGAATCGCTTTCAGAACCGGTTCCAGAATTGGCTCGTAATTACCATTGTAGAACCGCGCCGCCATTGAGAAATCACCGCGTCCGTAAACAATTAAATCGCCCTTCAAAACGCCCTTTTTGTCTGGCTTTGCCTTCGAGTAGATCGAAGTTTGAATCCGGTAATCCGGTCCGAAACGATCCAGCACCATCGCCGCAGTGTAAAGCTTGGTATTCGATGCTGGTTTCAACAGCTTTCTTGAATTCGTCTCGAAGAGAATTTTCCCACTGGCAAGGGATTGAACTTCGATCCCCCATGTTGCCCCTTCAAACTTGGGCTGCGAAATGTGTGTGGTGATTGCTTCGACGCCCTGTTTGAGCGTTAAGGGACTTTCCTGCGCTGCCAGATTGCACGCAAGGCAGAGGAATAAACACAAGATCCGCTCCATCCACTGTTCACTAGCGCACTCGGAGCGGACGTAAAAGAACTTTCTGTGGAATGTTTACCTCCGCCCGTCGTACCAGACGTGGCACTCTTCACGAGTGGCGATCACGCGCCTCGGGGAAAGCAGCGCTTTCAACATAAAGCGCGCGTGCTCGCTATTTTTATACAAATGCATTTTGCGGGCTGAGGTTTCCAGTTTTACGTCCGCGATGATCTTCATTTTCTTGCCATGCGCCCGCCCGTATTGCTTGAGACGTTTGCTGAAGTCCAGTTCCTCAGTCACAAATAAATCGGTGCTGAACCCTTCAATCTCCCGAAAGGCCCTGGCGTCACAAAAGATAAACGAGCCCGCAGCCCATTTATTAATCCTGCTGACTAAATTCCAAAGCGCCACAATGATCATCGCAAAAGGCCGATGCTCGTCCAGCTTCACAAGGCAACCGCCTCCGATGAATCGAGAGCTCTGAATTACTTGCACCACTCGTTCGAACAATTTCTC
>JBQCGE010000575.1:0-4325 GCA_051955955.1 Verrucomicrobiota bacterium | reverse complement strand
CCGAACTTCTGGCTTTACATCCCCAAAAACGAACCAGCCACCCCCTTCCTGGAAGGCACCGATTATACGGTTGAACTCAGTTCACTGATATCTGTCGATCTGCGTGGGAATTATCAATTTTGCGCCGAACTGAATGGCCAGCTCACGCTTGAAATCAACGGCGCAACTGCTCTCGAACTCTCGGGCAACATTGATAAACTCAGCGATCCCGGCAAAACCGTTCGCTTGAATAAAGGGACCAACGCGATCATCGCCCGCTTTACTCCCCCAAAGGAGGGTGATGCCATGCTTCGACTTTTCTGGGTGCCTAAGGATGTTCTCCCCTCTCTCATTCCGGACTCTGCCTTAACTTACATTGCGACTCCGGAATTGGAGCACGGCCTCTCCTTACGTCACGGTCGCCAACTCTTCGCCGAGTTCCGTTGCGCCAAATGCCACAAAACGGATCTCGCAGGAATGCCCGAACTCGCGGCGGACGCACCTGCACTCGACGATATCGCGGCGCGATTGCACCCGGAGTGGATCGCACGGTGGATTCAAAATCCCGCTGAGAACCGCAATAGCGCTCGAATGCCGCAAGTTTTCCACGATGCGTCAAATCAGGAGTCCTCCGCGAAAATTGCGTCTTACTTCGCGTCGCTTTCCAAGCCTGCAACCCCAGCTTCCACAAGCGGCGATGTTGAAAAAGGGCCGCATCTCTTCCAGGCTCTTCATTGCGGCGCTTGCCATAACACTCCCGGTTCCGACGAAAAGGATCCGGCGCGTATTTCACTCACCCACGTAAAACAAAAATTCCAACCGGGAGCGCTCAAAACTTTTCTCCTCAACCCCGCGGCGCATTATGCCTGGATTCGCATGCCAAATTTCAAATTCTCGCTGGAAGAAGCCTCAAATCTCACTGCCTTCCTCGAGAGCAAAGCTGCCGCATCACTCGAACCTTTGAAGAATGCCGACGGCGCGGTTGCCGAGGGCAAAAAGTTGTTTGAAAATTCCGGTTGCCTCAACTGCCACTCCAATGGCAAAGAGCAGACCAGTTTTTCCACAATAGCTCTCGCTGACCTGATCAAAGGAAATCTTGCGTCCGGTTGCCTCAATCCTGAAATGCCGGGCAAAGCTCCAAAATTCTCCTTCACCGGAACCGCCTTGCAGGATTTAAGAGCGTTCCTGAAATCCGAAACTGCCTCCCTGGCCCGGGATAACGCTCGTGAATTTGCGGTAAGGCAAACCGAACTGCTCAATTGCGCCGGTTGCCATGGCAAATTCGAAGGATTTCCTGCACTTAATTTGATCGGTGGGAAGTTAAAGCCGGAATGGTCCGCCGAGTTCATTGGCGGCAAAGTAAATTACAAGCCTCGCCCATGGCTGGAATCGCGGATGCCTGCATTTACAAATCGCGCCCCGGAAATAGCTCACGGACTTGCCCTGCTCCATGGATACCCCACCAAAACACCAGCCGAACCGCCCATCGATAAAGACATGAGCGAAGTTGGACGCAAGCTGGTTTCACCCATTGGCGGGTTTTCGTGCATCTCGTGCCACGCTGTCGGCAACACCGCCGCTACGCAGGTTTTCGAAAGTGCCGGAATTAATTTTGCCTACAGTGCAGAGCGTCTGCTCAAGCCGTTTTATCACGCGTGGGTCATGAATCCCCTTGCCATCGACCCGACCACGAAAATGCCTGTTTTCTTTGACAATGAGGGCCGAAGCCAGCTCACAGATGTTTATGATGGCGATGCCTACAAGCAGATTGAGGCTATCTGGCAGTATTTCCGCCTTGGCGATAAAATGCCGCCGCCACCCCTGCAATAAAGCATGATCGCGCGCGTCGCACTCGACCGGCTCCTGCGGAAGGAATTCGATTATTTCATTCCGCCCCAACTGGAAGGCCAGGTCGTAGTGGGCGCGCGTGTCCGTGTTCCTTTTCGCAACCGGCTGATTCTCGGCTCCGTCACGGCGCTCCTGCCCGAATCCTCCCAGGAAGGACTAAAATCAATTGACCGACTGATCGGTGCGCAGCCCCAAATCACGCCCCGGGTGTTTGAACTCGCCCGCTGGATTTCGACTTATTATTGCGCGCCGCTGGATGTAACCTTGCGTGCCGTCCTGCCGGAAGCAGTGCGTCGTGAAGATCCCGCATGGAAGGAATCACTTGTAGTCCGCTACCTGGCAGAGCCCTCCGAACCCTCTAACCCGAACCAGATTACGAAGCGCCAGGCTCAAATCCTCAGCATGCTTCGCGAGGAAAAATCAATCCGCATGGCGGAATTCCTCGAGAAATCAGGTGCGTCACCCAGCACGCTTAAAAAACTCGAATCAGCGGGGCTCATCTCAATTGGCCCGGAAATTTCCGAACGCGATCCGTATGCAAATGAAATTATCCTGGCAAGCGCCGCTCTCCAACTGAACGCTGAGCAGCAGGCCGTCTTCAGCAAAATCGTGGAAGCGTTCAACGCCGGTCACGCGACCACGTTCCTCCTTCACGGCGTAACTGGCAGTGGCAAAACGGAAATTTACCTTCAGGCCATCTCCCACGCTCTTCAGCAGGGACGCAATGCCATCGTGCTAGTACCGGAAATTTCCCTCACTCCTCAAACAGTCGAACGATTCAAAGCCCGCTTCAGTTCAGGTCCGGAAAAAACGCTGGTTGCTGTTCTGCATAGCCATTTATCCTCCGGAGAACGGCATGATGAATGGCAAAAAATCCGACAGAATCGCGCCCGAATTGTCATTGGCGCGCGCTCCGCAATTTTCGCTCCGGTGGAAAACCTTGGCCTGCTGATCGTCGATGAGGAGCACGAGCCATCCTATAAACAAGAGGAAAGCCCGCGCTATAATGCGCGTGACATGGCGGTCATGCGGGGTCAACTCGAAAACGCCGTGGTCATTCTCGGCTCCGCCACTCCTTCTCTCGAGAGTTATTTCAATGCGGTTTCCGGCAAATACCATCTCCTCGAAATGCCCACTCGCGTGGATAACCAAAAAATGCCCCTGGTCCGGGTGGTTGATATGCGGAGCGAGGCGCGGAAGGAAAAAGGAATCCCTATTTTTTCCCGCATTTTGCGAGATCGCATTCAACTCCGTCTCGATGCAAAGCAGCAAACAATTCTCTTCCTGAATCGCCGAGGTTACGCCTCCTCACTGCAATGCCCCAAATGCGGGTATGTTGCCGGTTGCCCGAATTGCAGCATCTCGCTGACTTACCATCGCAAGATCGAACGACTTATTTGCCACATCTGCGGTCATAACACTCCTGCCCCGCGCATCTGTCCGGAGCCGAAGTGCCGTAACGAAGCTATTCGCTTCGCGGGGGTGGGCACGGAGAAGGTCGAAGAAACGCTTCGCAAAATATTTCCGCATGCGCGTATTTCGCGAATGGACTCGGACACGCTTAAACGAAAGGAGGATTACCGCCGGATTCTAGGAGATTTTCGCACGGGCAAAATCGATATCCTCGTCGGCACGCAAATGATCGCCAAGGGCCTGCACTTTCCGAACGTCACCTTAGTCGGAATCATTTTTGCCGACCTTGCCTTGCACATTCCGGATTTCCGCGCGGGTGAACGCACATTCCAACTGCTCACCCAGGTGGCCGGACGCGCCGGACGTGGTGATGTCGAAGGCGAAGTGGTTATCCAGGCATATACCCCTTTTCACCCCGCCATCCAATATGCACGACGTCATGATTTCCTTGGGTTTTATGAGCAGGAAATTGAGTTCCGGCAACAGCTTCAATATCCGCCTTTCAGCCGCCTTGCCCTGCTCACGTTTCGAGGGCGTAACGAGGAGAAAGTTTCCCTCTGCGCGGAAGAAGTAAAAAAGGAATTGGAAAAGCAGCTCCAGCCCGCGACAGACTACAGCATCGCCGGGCCTGCTCCCGCTCCTCTCCTCAAAGCGGAAAATTTTTATCGCTACCAAATCATGATCCGGGCAAGACAGATGCCGAAGCTTTCAAAACACCTCGCCGCGTTGGAGGAGAAATTAAGAATGCCCGAAGATGTAGCAATGGTCATCGACATCGATCCGATTAACCTGCATTGAGTCGGATAGATCTCAGGAAGGATTTGTAGCCCTGAGATCCGCGATGCATTCAACATGCTGGGTTTGCGGAAACATATCGAACGGTTGAACCAGCTTGAGTTCATACAACCCTCCTACGCAAAGTAATCGAAGGTCTCGCGCCAGCGTCGCAGGATGGCACGACACGTACAAAATCTGCGACGGCTTCGTCCCCTTCATCAATTCGATTGCTTCGGGCGCGCATCCCGTCCTCGGTGGATCAATGAGCAAGGTCGTTTCCTGCGCCGGGAATTTCTCGATCACCGACG
>JBQCGE010000574.1:0-4915 GCA_051955955.1 Verrucomicrobiota bacterium | reverse complement strand
CGTGTCCCCGCTATCCTCGACTTGCACGTTGCCGCTGAATGTGGCAACCCCGCCGTGATAGGAAAAATTTTGCGAAACCACTTTGACCGGTTGATTGGTTGTCCGAGCCACACCCGCAGTGGCGGCGAGCGCAGCTTTTTGTACAAATGCGACGACCTGGTTTGAGATGATTAGATGGCTCGAAGCCGGGTCCCATCTCCAGCCTTTGCCCTGGATGGAAAATCGCCCATCGGTGGTTTTGAACGAGAGGTCGGAATCAGAATAGGCGAGATTGCTCCCGCTATCGTAAATGCATTTCGGTGCTTCTATAATCATCTCCAGCTTGTTGTCCGCCCCGAAGGAACTGACTCGGGGTGCGGTAATCTCGAACAGTTTTTCACCGAGGGGCTGCGCGTCTGTCCCTTTTAGGACATGACGCCGACCTTCGTCATCCCGCGAAGCCGGAGCTTGGAAACCGCCGGAAATTTTCCCTGAAAATTTCGGTTGCCCCTGAAGTGTGCCTCCCATGAGCAAGATCAGAACTGCGACACTGCTCGTACAGATTAATTGAAATCTTTTCATTGGCTGAACTCCGCCACCAGTTTGTCCCACCTCCCCTGTGCTTTTAAAATCATCTCCACCACTTCACGAACGGCTCCGTGGCCACCCCGTTTTTCCGTGACATAATGCGACATTGCCTTCGCCTCCTCAATTGCGCCGGGCACGGTTGCGGCGAATCCCGCCCGCTTCAAAACGCCGAGATCCACAATGTCATCCCCCATATAGGAAACCTGTTTCCAAGTTAATCCCACTTTCGCCAGAAGCCGTTCCACGCCGGCAACTTTGTTCCCATCATGCGCCTGTTCGAGAAAATCAATTTTCAAGTCATTCGCCCTCGCCGCCGTGGCAAAAGAAGGGCGATTCGAAATCCAACCCACCTGAATTCCTTCGCGTTGAAGCAGGCGCAGGCCAAGGCCATCCTGAATATGAAACCGCTTCAACTCATCCACCGCCCCCATCCACACTTCCGCCTCCGTTAAAATCCCATCCACATCGCACAAAAAAAGGCGGATTTGCTCCAGGCGTTCTCGCAATTTTGCTTCCATATCAATCTTGAACAATTTCCTGGATTTTCACCAATTTCCTAAGCAGCCCTGGCATTTCCGCGAGCGGGACCATATTCGGCCCATCGCTTAAGGCTTTGTCCGGCTCCGGATGTGTCTCAATGAACAGCCCATTCACCCCTGCGGCAACCGCAGCTTTTGCAAGGACCGGCGCAAATTCCCGTTGCCCGCTCGAACGATCCCCCGCCCCACCTGGCAATTGAACCGAATGCGTCGCATCGAAAATCACCGGATACCCAAATTGCTGCATGATGGGAATGGAACGCATGTCCGCGACCAGGTTGTTATAACCGAAAGTGGTCCCGCGTTCCGTCAGCAACAGCATTTTCCCACCCGCACCTGCCGCCTTGGTCACCACCTGCCGCATATCCTGCGGCGCGAGGAATTGTCCCTTCTTAATATTGACAATTTTGCCACTACGCACTGCCGCCCGAATTAAATCAGTTTGCCGACAGAGGAAAGCCGGTATTTGCAGCACGTCCGCCACTTTTGCCGCCGGCTCGACCTGGTCTTCACCGTGAATATCCGTCAGAACTGGCAGCTTGAATTTCTCGCGGATTTTACTCAAAACTTTCAGTCCCTCATCCATTCCCGGGCCGCGAAATGATGCGCTTGAGGAACGGTTTGCCTTATCGTAACTCGCCTTGAAAATGTAGGTGATCCCAAGTTCCGCGCATTCCTTTTGCAGGAAAGCGGCGATTTCGAAACAAAGCTTTTCGCTTTCGATCACGCAAGGCCCGGCAATCAAGCTCAGTCTTCCTTTGCGCGTCAGGGATTTCCAGAGTTCACTCAGCACCTGCTACATCTAACAATCCAAACCCTAAATGTAAATTAACGGAAAAACCCCGTCCTGGAGTGAGAACGGGGTTGAAGTTGATGAATTTGATTTAGAAGCCCGATCAGGTCAGCTCTTTTTGACCCGCTTCAAGGTCGTCGCGTTCTCCTGCATCTTCCCATAAAAAAGCGAGCGGCAGGTTGTGGTGATGCTCTCAGGGCTGTCAAAGGTCAGTGACATCGAATGCATGTGCGCTTCCTTCTGTTGGTCAATTCCGCAGTTCGTATCAAAATCAAAACGGAGAGTCTTGCTGTCCGAGGATTTCAGAACCATCGCGGGACGATTTCCCATCACGCAATAATGGGTCAAGGCAAGCTTTCCGTCCTTGTCGTAAAACATGGTGGTCATTTCATTGGGCGTGCCTGCGAATACCCGCTCCTCCAGCACCGTGCCCCCTGCAATCAACCGGTAATCCACGGTCATGTCCACCGGCCCTTGCCCGATGTCCACCTTGCCTTGCCACGTGCCGACCAACGACTTCAGTTTCTCGAATTCGGCTGAAGCTTTCGGTGCCTGACCTTCATCATGCGCCTGGAGCATCGTGGCCGATCCGATCAGTAAGGTTGCACAGAGTTGAACAATTAATTTTTTCATAAGTTTAATTCGTTTAAGTTTCGCTTTTCACCTTATTAACGAACGGGAAGTCGGATTCAGGACATCGTTCAACAATTAATTCGTGATTTTTTCGGCACGGACGCAATCCGCTGCGGTGAAGTCATTTACAAACCTGCAACAAAACAGGATCTGCAAATTTTTACGCCGCAATATAGGAGCTTTTTTAAATAGATTGCAGTTCACGCCTGGATTTTCACTCCAAACATTTTGACAAAATATCCTGCTATGATATTGGTTCCTCGGAGTGTTTGTTAGCAACGATATAACCAATGCCGCCGAAATCTGCGCAAATTCAGCGCAATTTATAGGCATTTCCGCTAATAGCCACCTGATTTCAGCGCGTCACGCTATCGTACACGCCGCACCCGCTATTAAGTGCCTGTGGCCATCCGATGAGCAGCGCGCGAAAAAATAGATTGTTTTGAATATTTTCCGCCCTGCTCCCGAAAGAGAGCAGGGTTTTTTGTTTTTGGGTTAAATCATATGAGCACGAAAGTTGAAGCTGTGTTGCCGCAAGTTAAAATGAAAACCGCGCAGGCGAGCACACTCGGTATTTTGTTCGCCTTGAGTTTTTCGCACCTGCTGAACGATTCTGTCCAGGCGTTGATCCCGGCGATTTATCCGATGCTCCAAAAATCTTTCGGGCTCACGTTCACTGAAGTTGGTTTGATTACCCTCACGTTCCAGATGACCGGCTCCATTTTCCAGCCCTTGGTTGGATTTTATACTGACAAGCATCCCAAGCCTTATTCGCTCGTGGCGGGAATGGGTTTAACTTTCACCGGCATCGTCCTGCTCGCTTTCGCCCATCGTTACGAAATGATCCTTGTCGCGGCGGGAATGGTCGGGCTTGGATCAGCGATTTTTCATCCCGAGTCTTCCCGCATGGCGCGCCTCGCTTCGGGCGGGCGTCACGGATTTGCTCAATCGTTGTTCCAGGTCGGCGGCAATGCCGGCAGTTCGCTCGGCCCTTTGCTCGCTGCATGGATCATTGTCCCCGGCGGGCAACGTTCCATCCTCGTTTTCACTGGGGCGGCTGTTCTCGGCATGATCATCCTTTCGCGCGTGGGAAATTGGTACGCAATGAAGTTGGCCCATGGACGATCACAGCCGAAGGCTCAGGTCGAGGTGGTCTCTCCTTTTAGCCGCAGGACCATCGCGCTCTCCATCTCCGTGTTGCTCGTATTGATTTTCTCCAAGTTTTTTTATCTCGCTTCCATGACGAGTTATTACACCTTTTATCTCATCCAAAAGTTCCATGTCAGCGTGCAATCCTCCCAGTTGTTCCTGTTCCTTTTCCTCGCGGCGGTTGCAGCGGGAACAATCATCGGAGGGCCGGTTGGAGATAGGATCGGACGAAAAACTGTAATCTGGATTTCCATCCTTGGCATGTCGCCGTTCGCTTTGCTCCTCCCTTATGCGAATCTTTTTTGGACGGCCGTCCTTTCCGCGATCATCGGCTTCATCATGGCTTCGGCCTTCCCGGCAATCCTCGTTTATGCAACGGAACTGATGCCGGGAAAAGTGGGGGTTGTCGCCGGACTCTTCTTCGGCTTTTCCTTCGGGATGGCCGGAATAGGTTCAGCCGTGCTTGGCAACCTGGCGGATGCCACCAGCGTGCCCTTTGTCATGTCGGTCTGCTCGTATTTGCCGTTAATTGGGTTATTGACCGGCTTCCTGCCAAACGTAAACCATAACCAGGAGCATTAATTCGATCGGCTGGAGTATAACTCCGGGTTCGCGAGATCAAGTCGATACATCACCTGATTATAATCATACCGCGGAGTTGGCTTTTTGTTGCCGGAAAACTCTGCGGTATAAGTCCCTTCGACATAAATACTCCGTCCACCTTTCTGGTCAAAAAACGGGTGGTGGACGGGATTGTAAAATGAGTAGGTATCGTGCGTCACTATTTTGCGCGCCTTCAGCCAGGGACCTGTTGGGTCGTTCGCTTCAGCAAACCAGATTTCTCCCAGCACGGAAGTTCCGAAGTTTTCTGTCGCGATTAATATCCATTTCTTCCGATAGTCATTATAAAAAACTGATCCATTATGCAGCTTGATTGCTTTGCCAGTCTCCATGTCGTGCGGAGAAAACCGCGATTCATCAGCTTTGATCAGACCCAATTCAATCAACTTTCTTTCATGTTTCCCATCCATCGGAATGGCATTTTTACTCCAGCGATAAAGAAGTTTCCCGTCGTTTTCCCGTTCAACTTTGGTCTCATTGCTGATCTCCTCTGTTCCCTCCGCAAGGCAGGTCCATGCCTCGTATTCACTGGGATTTAGAATACTCGTTAACTCCGCGGGCACGCGAACATTGGAATATGACGGCCCGAAATAATAATATGCCTTTCCATTTT
>JBQCGE010000573.1:0-7124 GCA_051955955.1 Verrucomicrobiota bacterium | reverse complement strand
GTGAAGCCGTTTCTCATCCGCTATTGAACGTGGATTTTGGCTCTGCGGGAAATCCTTACTTTCATACGAAAACGGGACCTGCTGCTGTTGGCTTGAGTTCAACAGATTTCTGGAATTTGTATAGTCGGGATGATGAAAATGGCGGCTGGGTATCAAACGGAGAACTTTCAAACCTCAAATGGAGCGATAGCACACCCTCCGGTATTCAGTTAAGCGTAACGAACGCCGCTGGTGCGTGGGTTACCCTCAATACGGATCCAATGTTCGAGAGCTATCTTTACCCGCTGGGGCGAACGGGTGATATAGGAGCATTCCTCACTAAGGTTCCTCCGGGAAATTATGACTTGTATGTTTATGCCCATGGTCAGCTTGCCGAAGAAAACGCAGGTGTTGCTCTCAGAGTCGGGACGAACGTGCTTGGAACAAACTACCCGAGCAGCTCGGCCGATTGGGATAGCACTGGCTGGCATGAAGGAAACCAGTTTGTTCGTTTTAAGAACGTGCAAGTTCACGAGAATGACTTAGTATCGGTTGTTATCAACCCTGGCCAGAGTGGATTAGCCGTAATCAATGGCATGCAATTAGTATTAAACTCTGGAAATGTCCAACCTTACTCACCGGTTGTTGCTGATTGGACATTTGAAGAGGGGACTCCTGGAACAACGATGCAGGTTGTAAAGGATTGGTCGGGGAAAGGGCATGACGGGGTTGCAATTCTCGGCCAACCGCAGTTTGTGCAAAGTGCGTCTCCTTCCGAAGGTTTGGTTTCAGGCTTTTTCCCGAGCGGGAACGGAGGATTCGGGAGTGGGTTCCGGGCGCAGGACAGCGTTGATTTCAATTTAGGATCGGAGTTTACGATTGAGGCCAGCATTAATCCTGGGCTGGACAATAATGAGGCGAACCGAGGGATTGTAGTCGGGCAGGACGCCGCCTCTGGTCGATTGGTCTATGCTTTGGATTACCGCAGTGAAACACGTACGGTGGATTTCGCCATTATTTCAGCGAACGGTGATGGATTATTCGTACCAGCAGTCTTGCCAGATGATGGCAGATCTCATCATATCGCCGGCGTATTCGGTGGACAGGAGATTCGCATCTATCTGGATGGGGTTCTGGCAGCGAGCAAGCCTTGTCCGATTACTCCTGGAATCGCTCCCGGTGGAGCAGCCCGGGTGACGGTGGGTGCCAATGATATTGGAGGATATTGGTTCAACGGGACTTTGGACCGGGTTCGAATCACAGCACAAGCCCTTTCGCCTACTGAGTTTTTCTCGGAATCCTCTCAATCAAATGTTTTGGGGATTGTGCAAGGCCCTGCGGACTTGACGGTCGCGGCAGGCGGGACAGCTACCTTCAATGTGTTAGCCGTTGGCCCACAACCGCTGAGCTATCAGTGGAGCTTCAATACCAATAATATTCCCGGGGCAACAAACAGCACCTTGATCATTACTAACGTTCAGTCAGGCGATGCTGGAGTTTACGAGGTGATCGTGATGAGCGGGACGAATCACATGCAAGCGAGTGCGCTCTTAACGATTAGTGACTTGAATACGCCTCCAGTGATTCTGCAACAGCCATTCAGCCAGACGAATTACGTAGGTTCATCCGCGCAATTTTCGGTCGTGGCGGAAGGGAGCGAACCGTTGACGTATCTCTGGAGCTTTAACGGCAGCCTTTTGACGTTGGGCACGAACAATATATTAGTGATTACGAATCTGGATTTGGGTGATGCAGGTTCTTATTCAGTGCTCGTCACCAATAATTCTGGCTCGGTGACTTCGAGGGTGGCTTATCTCTCGGTGGTGCAGCCGGATTTGAGTGTTCCGCAAATCACGATTCTCTCACCTGAATCTGGAACAACGACGAATGAAATCGTGACGGTGACTGGAAGTGTTACGGACGATGTAGGCGTGGTGCGATTCGAGTGGTTCAAGAACGGCCAGCTTGTGGGCCCTCTCCCGGTAACGAATGGGACATTTACCTTACCCAATGTAGCCCTGCTCAAGGGGCAAAATGTGCTGCGGTTTCAGGCATTCGATGCTGCGGGAAACATGGGCTCGGCGACGGTTTACCTGAATCTTGAAGCAAGCCGGTTGCTGATCATCAGCCCGGTCGATTCGGTGCAGGAAGGCGCGCCAGTGACGCTGCCTATTTACGTGAAGAGCGCGGGAGATATTGGCGCGATTACCTTTACACTGAATTATGATTCACGGTTCCTGAGCAACCCGACATTGGAGTTCAGGAAAAATCAGGTTGGTGTGTTCACTCAAGTGAATTACTCGAGCAGCAATCAGGTTCGCGCCACCTTCGCCCTGCCCGGACAAACGATTGCGGCGGGTTCAAACTTAATTGCAACTGTGTCGTTCCTCACCCGCAGCGTGCCGCAGGATACAACTGTGCCGTTGAACTTGGAATTGCAGGGAGTATTTAATGAGGCCGGAGATCCAATTACTTCAGGCACGGAAGTAAAATCAACCAGCCTCTGGATTCGCGAGAGGAATTTTATCGGCGATAACAATGCCAATGATCGCCTCGATGTGGGTGACGCATCGATCATTATGCGCCTGGTGAGTTTGCTCGATCCGGTGCGTCCATGGGATGTAACTGGGAATGATTTAAATGCAACTGGTTCGCTGGATGCAGGTGATATCATTCGCGTGCTGCGCACCGTGATTCATATTGATCCACAACCGGGAGAGACGAATAGTCATTCCTTGAAAGCAAGCCAACTATCGGCGGCGATTGCTCCAGTGGAGGCTTCGGTAGCAGATGCAGTTCTCTCGCTGACTGCGGATAAGAGCCGTGTTGCATCGGGCGAAAAGGTCACGTTCAAAGTCGATCTCACTAATGTAAAAGTCCCAATAGCGGGTGCTTCATTCAAGCTCGACTATCCGGCAAATGCGCTTCGCTTCGAAAGCGGGAACAGCATTGTTGCTGGACCGCTCGTATCTGCTGATACTGTTTCAATGTGGAACTTGTCGCCTGCGCAAAATGATTTTGATGCGCAGGATGGAAAGTTGACCGTTGCATTTTCGAGCCCCTCCACATGGGGAACCAACAGTGGCACCTTGGCGGAATTCACGTTTACCGCACAGGCCGGGATTAGCGATCAATATCGCTGGCCTGTGACTGTGAGCGCCTTTGAATATTCGGATGGCCATGGAGTGAGCACACTTAATTCGGTGCAATCGTCTGTTACAGGCCGAGATCCAGTGGCAGCGACGCTCGGAGTGGTGAACTTCAATCCTCAAAATGGAGGATTCCAACTACAGGTGCAGGGCGAATTGGGAGCCCAATATCGGATCGAAGTTTCAGAAGACTTGAAGACCTGGAATGAATTGGGTGTGCAGGTGAATCAAACCGGCTCCCTTAACGTGAGCGATCCTGCGTCTACCCAAAGCGCACACCGATATTATCGTGTAACGCAGATTGATTAATGAAAGGGCTCGCGCGTTTCGTGCGGGCCTAATTTTTTTTCAAGGCGGTGGAGAGCTTCCCAATGAGTTGCTCCACCGCTTTTCTTTTGGGGAGGGCTTCCTGCGCGCCGATTTTGGTGGTTGAGAGTGCGGCAGTGGCATTTGCGAGTCGGCCGATTTGGCGGAGGGGAAGTTCTTCAGCAAGGCCGACGGCGAAAGCTCCAGCGAAGGCGTCTCCGGCGCCGGTGGCATCGACTGTTTTTACGCGGAGGCGGGGCAGATAAATTTCTTCCTCTTCGGTGGCTATGAGATCGCCGCCATCGCCAGCTTCGATCGCCACGATCCGAACTCCTTTTTTCAGCAGGGCACGTGCCGCGCGCTGGGCATCGTCGCGGGTATGGACTTTCCGTCCGGTGATCTGTTCGGCTTCGTCAGAGTTGGGGCGAATGACATCGAGTGAGTAAAAAAGTTCTTTTGGAACACGGCGGGCAGGTGCAGGATCGAGAACGATTTTGACCCCATGTTTACGCGCAATTCTCGCCGCCAGGCAGACGCAATCCATCGGCGATTCAAATTGCATGAGGAGCACTTTGGCGGAGGCGATCAGGTCAGCGGCGGCGCGGATTTGTCGCACGTTCATGGTTTGGTTTGCGCCGGGCGCAGCGGAGATTTGCTTCTCGCCTAATTTATCGATGGCAATGATGGCGGCGCCGGTAGGGGCTCTTTTATCCTGGGTGACGTGCTGCACGTCGATGCCCTCTTCCTTCAACCTCTTTAACAATTCAGTGCCGCGTTCATCCACGCCGACACGCCCAATGAATGCGACTTCGGCACCGAGCCGGGCGGCGGCAACGGCCTGGTTCGCACCTTTGCCGCCGGGATGTACCTGAAATGAATCGCCTTCGATGGTTTGGCCAGGGCGAGGGAGATCATCGCCGCGAATAATGTAATCCGTGTTAATTCCGCCAAGGACGACGACATCGAATTTTTTCGGTCTGCTGGAACTCATTGAGATTTAATCGAAATTTTTCCGAGCTCGCTCGCGCTTGAGCGAGCCGTGCCGTTTCTTCCCTTCCAGGATACGCTTTTTGACTCCGGCAGGGCGTTTTCTCTTTTGACGGCGAAGCTTTTCGGTGGCCGAACGAATTTCTGCCTTGCGCTGCCGCTCTCTTTCCAGAAGTGCCTGGGCAAGACGTTCGCGGGCGAGTTCGCGGTTTTTAAATTGTGAGCGTGAATCCTGAACGGTTACGGAAATCCCCGTGGGTAGATGGCGGAGCGTAACCTTGGTCGAGGTCTTATTTACGTTTTGTCCGCCCGGGCCGGAAGAGCGCTCGAAGGTTACTTCCAGTTCGGTTTCATTCAATTTGGAGGCTTGCTCCATATCTGTGCTCAGTCTGGCTTTTCAGAAAGGAAGAATCAAACAAACCCCGTGACAAAGAGAAATGGTTGTCGTGAGTGGAAGTGTAATTCACCCGTTTCATAAACCGGGAAAAACGCCAGGAAACTGGAACGAAAAAAATAATATTGACGTCTTTGGGTAAGAAACGGTAGAAAACGGGAGAAATCGGTAAACGCAACTATTATCACGCCCGTACTGTTTGAAAAATCGCTCGGACAACCCTGAGCCAGTGGATTACACCGGTCATTTCCGGCACGGAATTGATGGCAGCAGGCGGATTATGTTCCCGGCGAAGTGGCGCCCGGCGCAGGCGGATGTGAAGTTCACGATTTTGCCCTGGCCGATTGGCGCTGAGGATCGACTGCTGGTTCTCCCACCGGAACGGTGGCGCGAGATGTTGCAGAAATTAAAGGCGCGGTCGCTTTCCGACCCTCGAGTTGCAGCCCTTGAACAGGAAATCGCCGAAAACGCGGCGCAGGTGGTGCTCGATAAAGTAGGCCGCATTTGCCTTCCGGAAGAAATGGCCAGACGGGCAGGCATTACGAACGAGGCTGAGTTCGTGGGACGTCTCGATAAATTTGAGATTTGGGAACCGAACGCGCGCGAAGCGGTTCGGGCGCAAAACAAGAAATTGGCCGCGGAAGTCGCGAGGGAGGTCGACCTGTGAGCCTGCGATTTTATTTGATTTCCGTCCGAGAAACATTGGGTTGCCGCATAGTGGCGGGTGCGCCATTCCGTGCCGAACAAGGAATGGCGCCCCGTCCGCAACCCGAAAACCTGCACGCGTGGAAGCTGAATCATTTCCCACGATTCAGTCCACCCTTCAGACAACCCACAAAAACCAATGCACGAAACCAACATCAACAGCGAACTGCTCTCGTCTGACGCGCGGGGGCGGAAAACAGTTCCATTAGCTGTATTCGCGGTCATTTTCATTCACATTGTTTTATTCCTGGTGCTGCTGATCGCGGCGGGATGCCGGGCGCGAGCGCGGGCGAAAATGAAAGCGATCCAGCAGCAGGAGGTGGCTGCGGTTGTGACGAACAACCCCACCATGCTGAATCCGGCTGCCTCAGGGGAAGTTGTCACCCGCTCGAGGGAAGAGGAAGTGGCGGCTGGCGAAGGCGTTTTGGCGACGGAACCGGAAGTGGAAGCGACAGCCGAAGTAGCGCGGCCTTCACCGGCAGTGATTACCAGGAGGCCGACTTCTGAAACTCAACCCGCCGCGCGAGCAGTTCGCGCGGGAATTCGGGTTCACACTGTCCAGCAGGGCGACACGATTGGCAAAATAGCCCGCCAATATAAGAGTAGTATTGAGTCGATTCGCTCGGACAATAATTTAAAGGGTGACATGATTCGCATAGGGCAAAAGCTGCGCATCACTGTGGAAAAACCACAGAAGAAGCAACAAACTTTCGCCGCGCTTTAATCAGTGCGGTTGGCCGCATCCGCATGAGCTGCCTGATAGTGCGGGTGCGGCTTTATCTGGATCGTAATCCAGGTAAGGCGCAAGCCAGCGCTCCGCTTCTTCGATCGTCATTCCTTTGCGTTTGGCGTAATCGACTACCTGGTCACGTCCAATTTTTCCGACGCCGAAATATTTTGTTTCAGGGTGGGCGAGATACCAGCCACTGACGCTGCTGGCAGGCCACATGGCGCAACTTTCCGTCAACTTGATGCCGGTGTTTTGCTCCACGTTCAGCAACTCCCAGAGAATCGGCTTCTCGGTATGGTCCGGGCAGGCAGGGTATCCAGGGGCAGGGCGGATGCCGCGGTAACGTTCCTTGATCAGATCTTCGCTGCTGAGGTTTTCCTCTTTCCCATAGCCCCATTCTTCACGAGCTTTTTTATGAAGGCATTCGGCGAATCCCTCCGCGAGGCGGTCAGCAAGCGCTTTGCTCATGATGGAGTTGTAATCATCATGGTCCTTTTCAAACTCAGCACAGAGTTTTTCCACGCCAAAACCAGGACTGACCGCAAATGCGCCGATGTAATCCTTAAGGCCGCTCGATTTGGGCGCGATATAATCCGCAAGTGAGTGGTTGAACTGATCACTCGGCTTGTCCATCTGCTGCCGTAGCATGTGGAGCCGTGTCAAAATTTTCGTGCGGGATTCATCCGTATAAACCTCGATATCATCACCGACGCTGTTGGCAGGGAAGAAGCCGTAAACTGCATTTGCAGTGTAAAGTTTTTCGGTGACGATGCGCTTCAACAAGTGTTGGGCGTCATCGAACAATTCCTTGGCCTTTGGACCGGTGTTCGGATCATCGAAAATGGTCGGATAACGTCCTCGCAATTCCCATGCA
>JBQCGE010000572.1:0-7390 GCA_051955955.1 Verrucomicrobiota bacterium | reverse complement strand
TTATTGGAACGGCGCGGCCACTTACTACCGCGGAATTATTCGAGCGCTCAGCGAGCGTGGTCATACCGTGACATTTTTCGAACCGGACGCTTACGACCGCCAAAAGCATCGCGATATCCCGGATCCCGAATGGGCCAAAGTGGTCGTATATCCCGCCGAGAAAGAAAAAGGGGTGCTGAAGGCACTTGAGATGGCTCGAGGTGCGGACCTTGTGGTGAAAGCGAGTGGCGTTGGTGTATTTGACGAACTAATCGAACAGGCAGTCCTCGAATTTCAATCCCCGGAAACCACGGTGATCTTCTGGGATGTTGATGCCCCCGCCACGTTGGACCGAGTCCAAAAAAATCCCGAGGACCCTTTTAGCAAATTGATACCACGATACGACCTTATTCTCACTTACGGTGGAGGCGATCCGGTAGTGCAAGCTTACAAGAAGTTAGGCGCAAAAGAGTGCGTCCCGATTTACAACGCACTGGATCCGAGCACGCATTATCCCGTGCCGCCTGAAACTCGTTTTCAATCTGATCTCGCATTTTTGGGCAACCGCCTTCCTGACAGGGAAGCTCGGGTTGAAGAATTTTTCCTGAATGTCGCGGCAAGGATGCCCGAGCAGCAATTTTTGCTCGGGGGGAATGGCTGGGCAGACAAGTCCATGTCGCAAAATATCAAAGTCCTCGGCCATGTTTATACCCGCGATCACAACGCGCTGAACTGCACCCCGAAAGCTGTCCTGAACATCAGCCGGGAAAGCATGGCCCGGTACGGATTTTCCCCGGCCACGCGTGTCTTTGAAGCTGCGGGTGCCGCTGCCTGCATCATCACTGATTATTGGGAGGGCATCGATTTTTTCTTTGAGCCGGGGAGTGAAATTCTCGTTGCAAGAAATGGCGACGAGGTGCAGGAGCAATTGCGAAGTCTGACTTCCGAACGCGCCCGCCAAATTGGTGAAGCCGCTTACAAACGCGTTCTTCTTTCCCATACTTACAATCATCGCGCCGAGCAGTTGGAAAGTTTGCTCGCCTCTCGTCAAAATTCCTTTTGTGCAGCATGAACAGTGATTCGCTGAAAATTGTCTTTATCGGCCTGACCATCACTTCCTCCTGGGGCAACGGCCATGCCACCACATACCGCGGCCTGGTGCGGGAGCTTACCGGGATGGGCCATTCTGTTCTGTTCCTTGAAAAAGATGTCGAATGGTACGCGTCCAATCGCGACATGCCTCGACCTCCATTCGGCCGCACTGCTCTTTATGAGGACACGTCCGACCTGATCACACGCTTTGGCGAGGATATCCGCAACGCCCACGTCGTCATTGTTGGCTCTTATGTGCAGGACGGAATCAGGATTGGCGAATGGGTTTGCCGGAATGCGCAAGGTGTCACGGCCTTCTATGATATTGATACGCCTGTCACCCTGGGACGGCTGCGACGGAATGATTGCGAATATCTGTCGAAGGAATTGATTGCACGCTACAATCTTTACCTTTCGTTCACTGGAGGTCCCACTTTGCGGCTGCTGGAAACGCAATATGGATCGCCCATGGCACGCGCGCTCTACTGCTCTTTTGATCCAGAGATTTATTATCCCGAAAAAACCCGAGTCCGCTGGGATCTGGCTTACATGGGAACCTTCAGCGATGACCGCCAGCCAACTGTCGAACGCCTGCTGCTGGAACCGGCGCGTCGTTCCTCGGCGATGAAGTTTGCGGTAGTAGGCCCGCAATATCCGGAGAGCATTTCGTGGCCAAAAAACGTCGAGCGCATTTTTCATTTAAGCCCGAAGGAACATCGCGAGTTTTATAACGCACAACGCTTCACCCTCAATGTCACTCGCAAGGACATGGTCAGCGCGGGCTATTCTCCCAGCGTGCGACTATTCGAAGCCGCCGCGTGTGCCACGCCCATCATCAGCGATGCGTGGCGCGGTATTGAAGAAATCTTTACGCCGGGAGACGAAATCTTAATCGCCCGCTCACCCGAGGATACTTTGCGCTTCCTCGCTATTGACGAATCTGAACGCATTGAAATCGGCGAAAAAGCGCGAAGGAAAGTCCTCGAGAAACACACTGCCAAACATCGAGCGGTTGAACTGGAAACAGCCATTTTGGAGGCAGGGAACCTGGCTCCCGCCTGAAACGGAGATAAAGATGACAGCATCAGTCGTAAAAAATTGGACTCCAACGTTAATCGAACAACGAGTGCGGCAGCTTGGGAAATGGTTTCACAACATGGACCTGCGCGGAATACGAACGGCGCCAGACCATTTCCTCGGTGACTATCCTAGATTCAAGTGGCGCAATTTTGCTCATGCAATCCCTGGAGACCTGCGAGGCAAGAGCGTCCTCGATATCGGTTGCAATGCTGGTTTTTACTCCATCGAAATGAAAAAACGCGGAGCTGACCGCGTGCTCGGGATTGATTTCGACGAAACGTATCTCGATCAGGCCCGATTCGCCGCTGAGGTGAACGAAATGGACATCGAGTTTCGAAAACTTTCCGTTTATGACGTGGGACAACTCGGGGAGAAGTTCGATGTGGTGATCTTCATGGGCGTTCTTTATCACCTCCGCCATCCGCTCCTGGCTCTCGATTTAATTCGCGAGCATGTCGTGAATGACCTGCTGGTTTTCCAATCCATGCAGCGCGGCAGCAATGACATCTATCTCGTTGAGAAAGATTACCCGTTCGAGGAGAAGGAAATTTTTGAGCATCACGATTTTCCCTGCGCCTACTTCATCGAGAATAAATATTCGGAAGACCCGACGAATTGGTGGATACCAAACCGATCCTGCGCCGAGGCGATGCTCCGAAGCGCCGGCTTCAAAATAATCGAACATCCCGAGGATGAAGTATATATCTGTAAAATCGACCCAGCCCACGAGGAATCTGGCGCGGTCTATCCAGCTAAAGGGAGGAAATAATCATGGTTGAAGCGGTAATGTTTTGGAACGAGCCGAATAACAAATCCCATTGGGATTTCGAAATTGATCCCGAATGGCATCAGTTTTCAGAAATGATTAAACTGGCTGCTGACCGGGTCTCACAAATCAACCCCGCCCTGACCAAAGTCCTGGGCGGGATCTCCCCGATTGACCCGAAGTTCATCCAATTGCTCCAACGCCAGGGTGTGCTTGACCATGTTGACGTTGTCGCGGTGCATGGATTTCCACTGGATTGGAATCATTGGCAAATTAACGAGTGGCCAAAGAAAATTGATGAGATTCGGCAGGTGACCGAATTGCCAGTCTGGGTTTCCGAAGTCGGGATTTCCACTTTTGGAGCTGAAGAAGTGCAGGAGTTTGGTTTGCAACGAACAGCCGAACTCCTCATAGGCCAGGTGCCGCGCATCCACTGGTACAGCCTTTATGATTTGCCCAAAGCATGGCCCGCCACCACGCGCCACCGCGAAGCGGAGGGCTCTGCTTATTATCGTCATTTCTATATGGGCCTGCTGACCGAAGACGGCAACCCAAAGCGAGCCCTGAAGCATTTCCCTGAATACACGCCGGAACTCGGCATTTGCCAATGGTTCCACTTTGAAGACCATCGGTTGGACACCGCGGTGGAGTGGCTTCGGAAATTGGGCGTAAAACATCTGCGCACCGGGTTGAGTTGGGCCGACAGCTTGCGGCCAAATGCCCTTGAATGGTTTGATCGCCAGATGAAGGCCCTGGAGGAATTTGATGTTACCGTAACCTTCTGCTTCACCCCGGAATCTCACGGAGTCCGCCCGCACCACACCAGCCCGCCTGTTCGCATCAATGAATACGCTGAGTTCTGCGCGGCGATGGTTGAGCGTTATGTTAAACCGAGAGTTGCAGAAGGGATTGCGACAACTGCCACCCCCGCTTAGTTTGAGTGTAACGGTTTACCGTCATTACGGAGTAACGGGGGCGTGGCACAGGCATCAACAATACCTTTGATGGCGGAGGCATTACCTCCTGAAAAAAAGAAGAGTGGCCGCATCCAAAGAGCCCTCTCGTTCGCGTTTCCCTATCGTCGCTATGTTGGGATTATCTTCCTCCTCACACTGCTCATCGCCGGCCTGAATGCTGCTGAACCGATCGTTCTCAAGTACATTTTCGATGAGATTCAGCAAACGCGAAACGTAAACGCGCTGATGAAGGGGGTCTGGATTTTGGTCGCCCTGGGTGTTGGACGCGAATTGTTCACTTTCTTTTCCACGTGGCTGACCTGGCACACGCGCCTGGGTATTCACTACAAGCTGCTAGAAGCTACCGTAGGCAGACTTCATCGCATGCCGCTCAAATTGCAACGGAGCGAAGGTGTCGGCGCGATTATTGCGAGGCTGGACCGCAGTATTCAGGGATTCATTGGCGCGGTCACCAATATTCTATTTAACATCTTCCCCGCCATTCTTTATCTCGGGATTTCGGTTTTTGTCATGATCGACCTGAACTGGAAGCTGGCTGCCCTGGTTTTATGTTTCGCCCCGGTTCCTGCAATTATCGCTGCCATTGCGGCCCCCGAACAGGTCCGGCGCGAACGCGATCTCCTCGATCAATGGGCGAAAATTTATGGCCGCTTCAACGAAGTGCTCTCCGGAATTCTTACGGTCCGCAGTTTTGCGATGGAAGATGTCGAAAAGAACCGATTTTTGGGCGATGTAAGCAAAGCAAACCGTGTAGTGAGCAAGGGAGTCGGTATTGATACCGGGTTCGGCGCTGCCACCAATGTTGTGGTTACATTGGCGCGACTTGCGGCAATCGGTTATGGCGGCCTGCTCGTGATCCGCGGCGAGGTGACTGTGGGAACACTGATCGCATTTCTGGGTTATGTCGGCGGGCTCTTCGGTCCTGTCCAGGGGTTGACTGGCATTTACCAGACCCTCCAGAAAGCCAGTGTTTCGCTCGATGAAATTTTTGGAATTCTCGATGTCCAGGAACATCTGGGCGACTCGCCAAATGCGCATGAAGTCCAGGATATAAAAGGCGAAGTCAGGTTTAATAACGTCCATTTCAGTTACGAACAGGGCCATCGCAAATTGCTCAATGGTGTAACACTTGATGTGAAGCCGGGCGAGACCCTCGCGATTGTTGGGCCGAGCGGCTCCGGTAAAACAACCTTGATGGCTTTGCTAATGCGTTTTTATGATCCGCAGCAAGGGGCGATTTACATCGATGGAGAGGAGTTGCGCGAGCTGACGCAAAGTTCCCTGCGCCGTCACATCGGTGTTGTTCTGCAGGACCCGCTGCTTTTCAACGACACGATTCGGAATAATATTGCCTATGGGAAACCCGAAGCGAGCCAGGCGGAGATTGAGAATGCCGCCAGGGCCGCCAACGCCCACAACTTCATTCAGGCAATGCCGGAGAAGTACGAGACCATCGTTGGCGAACGAGGCTCGCGATTATCAGTCGGTGAAAGACAGCGCATCACCATTGCTCGTGCGCTGATTAAAAACCCAAAAATCATCATCCTGGATGAAGCTACCTCCTCGCTCGATGCCGAGTCGGAAATGCTGGTACAGGAAGCCCTGGAGCATCTGATGCATGGACGCACGACTTTTGTGATTGCCCACCGCCTCTCAACGGTTGTCAACGCCGACCAAATTGTTGTCCTGCGCAACGGCGAAGTAGCCGAGCATGGGACTCATGAACAACTCATGGCATTGAATGGATACTACGCCAGCCTGGTGAAGCGCCAAACAAAGGGACTTATACGCAACGAAGGTGAATAATGAGGAACAGAGCCGGAGGACCCCCGTTACTTAATCGATCACAAAGTTACCCCGCGGCGTGCGCACCTGAATTTTTGTTTTCACTGGATTTTTCGTATCTCCGGTAACTCTGCCTTTTTTTAACTCGATAACGGCTCCAGGTTCAGGTTTGTCCAAAGTTCCACCAATTTGCACAATTTTCAGGACGGAATCTTCCTGCAAATCGAGGCTCCCGCCGTTTTCGCCAAGTTGCAGAGTGACAATGCTGCTTTCACGCGTCCGAAGCTCATCTCCAGCCCTGAGCTTCACTCCTTTGATGGCCGTCTCCCACTCTCCTTCATCCAACTTCATTTCCGCCTGACCATTCACCTCCTGGATCAATGCGGTCTGGCCATTGTCGACCGGCTTTGTACCAAACGTGCCGCAGCCCTGCGTCATGAAAACGGTCGCGAGCGCCAGAATTGAGACCCCCAGGAATTTAGATGATTTAAAGCGCATTTTCCCTCCTTTTGCCGATACTCTATCCCATTTGAGAGGCTTTGGCAGCAACTGTTTCTTCACGGCGGGCCAACAACCACAGCAAATCAGAAGCGCGATTTAAATAGACCAGCAGATGCTCATTCTCGATCTCCGCCGTCTCAAGCAATCCCTGGACGCGCCTTTCGGCTCTGCGACAAATCGAGCGGGCGAGGTCCAGCGCAGCAGCGGTCGGAGTTGCACCAGGGGTTGCCCAACCTTTGAAAGAGATTTCGCCAGCTTCAATTTCCCGGATCCATTGCTCCAGCGGATTGTAATGGGTAGCGCTGATCTGCTCGAATTGATCCTTTACATACCGTTGTAAATCCTCCTTCAAGGTGGCCAACTCCCCCATGAGAGTTATCAAATCGCCCTGAATTTTCAGGAGTCTCTTCGATAATTCGGTTGATTGGCTGCTCGCGCGGGCGACTCCAATTGCGGAGTTCAATTCATCGATTGTTCCGCAGGCCTCAACCCGTGGATGCGTTTTCGACACGCGGCGGTTGTACATCAACCCGGTCGTCCCCCGGTCTCCCGTTTTCGTGCAAATGCTCATGATAAAAACTAGCGTCAGGCCAACAGCAGCGCACCGACAGGAACGGCATCTTCACCCAATTTGGCCAAGCGCACTTCCGGTCCGGGCGCAAATGCGTGCATCAGATATTTGCCCAGCGCCTGTTGAACACTGGCTCGCAACGCTTCACCCACCATAGATAAACCACCTCCGAGGATAATCACCTCGGGATGCATTAAATGCGCGACATGCGAAACGCCGAACCCCAGGTCATCGGCCGTATCGTTCAGGATCCTCCAGGCAAGCGCATCCTGCGCCGCGAGCGCATCTTTCAAATGAAACGCTTCCCCGCCTTTCTTACCTCGGCTTAGCTGTTTTAACTTTGAATTTTCGTCTACAGCATTACGAATCTTTTGATCCACCGCCCACCCGGAACAACTCTGTTCCACAATCCGCCCCGCTTTATCCAATCGGATGTGGCCAATTTCGGATTCTCCGGGAATGGCCCCATGGTAAATCGCCCCGTTAATCACCAACCCACCGCCTACGCCGCTCCCGAGCGTGACATAAAAAACCGGGTTTAGTCCTTTCCCCGCGCCGTGAATGGCTTCCCCCAGAGCAGCTACATTGGCATCATTGTCCACTCGCGCAGGTGCCTGGGCAAAATCTGAAACCCATTTG
>JBQCGE010000571.1:0-4500 GCA_051955955.1 Verrucomicrobiota bacterium | reverse complement strand
CGCTCGACCGGCGTTGTAAAATCATTTCCCGCAATTCCGGCGTGATGGCGAGCAGTTCGAATATTCCCACCCGCCCGCGATAACCGGTTCCCCGGCATTCATCACACCCTTTGCCCGCATAGAAAGTGCCGCTCAGCGGACGGCCACTCATCGCCTCAAGTTTCTCGCGAACCGACGTGGCAACCGGCGCTTCACTTCGGCAATGTTCGCAAATCCGACGCACCAATCGCTGCGCCAAAACGCCTTCCAATGAAGATGAAATCAGGAATGCCTCCACCCCCATGTCGATCAGACGCGTCACCGCTCCAGCCGAATCGTTTGTGTGCAATGTGCTGAACACTTGATGGCCCGTGAGTGCTGCCCGGATCGCAATCTCCGCCGTTTCTGAATCGCGGATTTCCCCCACCATCACCACATCCGGATCCTGCCGCAGAATCGCTCTCAAACCGGTCGCAAAAGTAAAACCGCGGCTCGGTTTCACCGGTATTTGCGCCACTCCGGTCAATTCATATTCCACCGGGTCTTCAATGGTCAGGATTTTCTTCTCGGGCGTGTAAATGCTGCTCAGGATGGAGTAGAGCGTTGTGGTTTTCCCACTTCCCGTCGGTCCAGTGGTGAGGAAAAGGCCATGCGGTTTGCCCACGAGACGAGCGAGCAGATCAGAACGAACCGGGTCCAGCCCGAGTTCCCTCGGCGTGAGCAGCTTTGAGTTCTTTTCCAGCAATCGCAGCACAAGACTTTCGCCATGAATTGTCGGCATGCTCCCCACGCGAATGTCCACCCGTGAACCACGATGATGAATCTGGATATGCCCATCCTGCGGCAGGTACCGCTCGGCGATATTCATATCCGCCATGATTTTGATGCGCGATACCAGAGCGGGATGAAGATGCTTCGGAGGTGGCGGTTTCTCCTGCAACAATCCGTCAATCCGGTAACGCAATTGCAACGTTTGCTCAAAGGGAACCAGGTGAATATCACTCGCCCTTTCGCGCAATGCCTCGGATAAAATCACATTTACCAGGTTGATGACGGTCGGCTCGTTCGCCATCACCTCGATATCATGAAGATTTTTGGCTTCTCCATTCCCGCTTTCGCCCGGCCTCAAATCGCCAACCATCTGCTCAACCGTTACCTGGTAGCATTCGGCGATTTTTTCGAGGATATCCGTTCCGTTGACTTCCCGTTCCTCGACCTCGAAACCGCTGAGCAACCGTATGTCCTCAACTAGTCGTTGATTGCCCGGTTCAGCGGTGGCGATGAGTAGCCGACCTCTGTCCAGTTGGAACGGGAGCACCCGGTTGCTTTTTACGAAGTCGGCCGGAAGCAATCGAATCACTTCCACCGGAATTTTGAGTCGGAGCAGGTCAAAAGCACTCTCACCATCGGCGCGAACTCCGTTCACGCCCGGTTCTGGTTCCAGGTTGGATTGAACAATACTCATGGCCCCTCGCGAATTGAGAAAAGTGGTTTCGCAGTGAGCTTAGAAACCTCCCTTTCTGCCGTCAATTAGTTTCGCTTTTCCTATGGTGCTCTTGCATAGACACCGCTCAGGAGAAAAAGTTCGGAAAAAATTTTGGGGGCAACTTTTTTGGAAAGCCGTTCACCGGGTCCGCTCCGGCAGCGCAAATGCCACGTAAGCATCCCCGCTCGGGGTTCCGCTTTTTCCACCGCCGCACGCAATCACAACGAACTGCCGTTTTCCCACTTCGTAACACGCCGGCGTGGCATACCCAGCGGCTGGGAGTTTCGCCTGCCAAAGCACTTCGCCGCTGTCCTGGTCAAAAGCGCGTATCATTTCATCCTTGCTCGCGGCGATGAACACGAGCCCCCCGCGCGTAATGACCGGGCCCCCATAGTTCTCCGTTCCAGTCGGTGGAATTCCACGCTTCGTGAGTTCCGGTAATTCTCCCAGCGGCACCCGCCAGAGGTATTTGCCGGTATTTAGGTCGACCGCATTCAGCGTTCCCCAGGGAGGACGGATTGCAGGGTAACCTTCCGGGTCCAGAAATCGGTTATAGCCCGTATGGCTGTATGGACTATCAATAGCCAATGCCGGAGCGCTTTCCTCAACCTGCCGTTGGGGATCAACGCGGTTATCCCCCAGCAAATGGTCGGCAAGTGCTTCGCGCTGCGATGGGCTCAGGAAGGTGAATGCCGGCATTATTCCTCGACCGGTGCGAAGCAATTCAACTATTTCCGGCTTCTTCAATTTTTCACCAATTTTCGCAAGATTCGGGTAAGCGTGCGCCGGGTCTCCTTCCCGGTTCACGCCATGGCACGCAGCGCAAATCTGGCTATAGAGTTGCTGGCCAGAGGTTAAACCACTCCCATCCCTGGCCTGGTTGGGAACCATCGTCAGGATCCACGGCATCTCATTCGCGTTCACGTAGAGAATGCCGCGCTTCGGGTCCACACCAGCGCCGCCCCATTCCGCTCCTCCATCAAACCCTGGAAAAATGATCGTTCCCTCAACGCTCGGCGGCACAAACGCACGGTGTGGCTTCGCTTTTTTCCAGCGTTCATAAACCGACTCATGCGCCTTCTCCGACAGGTCAGTTATCAGATCTTCCGTGAATATCTGACGCATGAATGGTTCAGGAATCAGCGGAATCGGCTGGGTGGGCCAGGCGAATTCGCCTTGCAGGTCCGAAGGAGGCACTGGCCTTTCTTCAATCGGAAACAGCGGCTTTCCATTCTCCCGATCGAACAGGAACACGTGACCCGATTTTGTGACTTGCGCAACAGCATCAATCTTTCGGCCGTTATGGCGAACCGTTACAAGGTTGGGTGCCGCAGGCAGGTCACGATCCCAAAGATCGTGATGCACAAATTGATAGTGCCAGATGCGCTGGCCGGTTTTTGCATCGAGGGCCAGCAGGCAATCAGCGTATAGATTCTGGCCGACGCGATCCCCACCCCAAAAATCGAAAGCAGCCGATCCGGTTGGACAAAAGACAATTCCGCGTTTTTCGTCGAGTGAAAACCCACTCCAGACATTTGCTCCGCCGCTATATTGACATGCATCCGGTGGCCACGTTTCATACCCGGCTTCGCCTGGATGGGGAATCGTATGGAAGGTCCACTCGATCTTGCCCGTTTGGACGTTATAGGCTCGAATATCCCCGGGTGCAGATGGCCCGGGACCTTCCGAGACCCGATCCCCCAAAATGAGCAAATCCCGATAAATGATCCCCGGGGTGTTCGAGATGACAAACTGCTTCTCGGCTGGACGGCCAAGCCCCTCGCGCAAATCCACTTTGCCCTCTCTGCCGAAGCTCGGGATGATCTTTCCGCTCTTCGCATCAATCGCATAGAGATAGCTGCCAGCCGTGAACAGGATCCGTTTCTCCTCCCCTTTGCTCCAATAAACAACTCCCCGATTCACACCCACTGAGCTGCTTTCTCCGCCGCCTGCGAAAGGATCAAAGCGCCAGATTTCCTTGCCACTCCCCGCATCCAGTGCGAGCAATTTCAATTGAGGTGAGGTGGCATAAAGCACCCCATCCACAATGATCGGGTTACACTGGATTTGTGAACGATTGTCCTTCCGCCCATCACCCGAACGGTATTCCCACGCTTTTTCAAGCTGCCGAACATTTCTCTTATTGATTTGCTTCAATTTTGAGTAATGGCTGCTTGCTTTATCCCCAAGGTAAACCGGCCAATCCGCTCCCGCCCCTTTCGCCCTGGATGTCATTGAAATTGCCGCCAGGAAAGCTATAAAAAAGATACGGGCGCGAACGTTCCACCCTTTGGATTGTCTTTGCATTGGTTTCCGTTCATATATCCAGCCGCCATTCAGGTTCCAAGCGCAAACCACAGCCCTGCGGATACGCAAAAAATTCCCTTTCGCCTAACCCCCGCTTAATTACAGTTGCCGCATGCCGTCATTCGACATTGTTTCGGAAGTGAACTCGATGGAGCTGGAAAACGCCGTGAACCAGGCGAAAAAGGAGCTCTCCACCCGCTTCGATTTCAAGGATTCAAAGGCGGAAATTCTCCTGGAGAAGAACGAGATCAAGCTTTCCGCCGAGGATCAGTTCAAACTGAAAGCTCTAAACGAAATTGTGATTAACAAGCTCTCCAAGCGGAACATCAGCCTTAAGAACGTCGATCGCAAAGATCCCGATATCTCGCCTCTCGGCCATGCTCGCCAATTAATTGTCATCAAGCAGGGGATCGACGCTGCCGTGGCCAAGCAAATTACTACTTACATTCGCGATATGAAGCTCAAGGTCACCACCCAAATCATGGGCGAGCAGGTCCGCGTTACGGGCAAGAGTCGCGACGATCTCCAGGCTGTCATTGCCGCGGTTCGCGGGCACGATTTCCCAGTGGCCCTGAGCTATCAAAATTTCCGCGATTGATAATGAACCGATCTTCGGCTGAGAAACGGCACGCCGAATTGGCCTCGGAAATTCGCGGCCACGATGAAGCCTATTACATCCGCGCGCAGCCCCTTATCTCCGATGCCGAGTATGATCGCCTCTACCGCGA
>JBQCGE010000570.1:0-5116 GCA_051955955.1 Verrucomicrobiota bacterium | reverse complement strand
ATTAAGACTCAAGGTGAGATTCATTACCACTAATTCCGAGAGAACCAGCACAACAATCGGTCCCCCAAAAATCCGCCGTAGCGCGAGGTGCTGTCCGTGTGCAATTTCCCGGACGCTCAATGGCGAAGATAGCAATAATTCAAGCGCGCCACTCCGCTTATCCTCTATAAGCCTGCTGCACACTTCCGATGCAACCCATATCTTAAAAATAAAATGAGTTAAAAAAAGAATCGCTCCCGTGATGGTTAAATCCAGAACAAGCGTTTTATCCGAGTACATCCAGCCATAAAGCGTTCCGAAAAACAGAATCACCACCCAGGCATAGTTCTTTTTCACCCGCTCACGTGAGGCAAGCCACAGGAATGGGTTCCGATCCAGCAAGCGCCCCCGATACTTTTTCCGTACTGCTGTATTGCCAAACACCACATCATGAAACCAATGCTGCAGTTTCAAAAATCTCCGTATTGGCAATTCATTCACCTTCCCCGGCAACACCCGCGCGGCAATCCACAACATCAGCCATGCGAGGATATGTTGGAACATTAGCGAAACCGAAAAATAACTGCCTTTGAGCCAGCCCATCGGGGCTAGCAATATGGTCGTAAACGCATAAATGGGGCTCGGCCAAACTAACTCCTCCGGTGCATGCTCCATCCCATTTAACGCCAGGCCAATTACGTAGGGCCCACAAACAATGAACCCCAGCGTCAACACTGCCGCCAGCAACGCCTTGCGCTCATTCTTAAACCATGTGGAAATCATGATCCCCGTTGCGAGTGAGAGAAACATCGTGTTCATCAGCACAAGAGCTTGCAACCCGACTTCCTTCATCGCCACTCCTCCAAGCAGCAGCGTCAATGCAAGCATCGGAAGAATTGCAAACAAGGAGTAAACAGTGCTCAGGGAAGTCGCCGCAAGTTTCCCCAGGATGATATCGTATCCCTTTATGTTGGTTAAAAATAGCAGGCCCAATGTCCTCTCTCGCTTCTCCTCACTGACACAATCCGAAGTGGCAACCAGTCCCGCGATCAGGCAATAGCCAAACGACAGGCAGGATATGACCGCGAATACCGACCGGCCTTGTTGTGCATAGCTCAGCGGTCCAAATGACAAAAGCAGCAGGTAAGCCATTACGAGAATCGCAATCACCGCCACAACCACGCGCGAACGATACGTTGCCTTCCGGCGTGAAAGGGCCAGCATCTCCCGCGCAACCACAGGTAAAAACGTCATTTGCTCAATTGCTTCGACATCTCCGGGCTTTTTTCGTTCCGAGTCTCGTTACTTTTGATTAAGTAATTCCCTCATCCCTTTAAGTGCTACTCTCTACAGTCGATTAGGCGGAACTCCCTATTGAATTGGCCCATCCTCTGGCAGACTCTTTCACTGATCAGGGCCACCGGATCAAAACAGTTTACCAAAGGATACACGATGAAAATGGAGACACTTCAGGAACTTTATGTCGAGCAGCTAAAGGACGTTTATGATGCTGAAAATCAAATCCTTAAAGCGCTTCCGAAAATGGCCAAAACTGCCACTCACGAAGAATTAAAAGCCGCTTTCGAGCAACACCTGGAGCAAACCCAGGAACACGTATCTCGGCTCGAACAAATTTTCGAGGAACTCGGCGAGAAATCCAAAGGTAAAAAATGCGAGGCAATGAAAGGGTTGATCGAGGAAGGCAAACAGATGATGGAAGAGGATGCCGACGAGGATGTCATGGATGCCGGCCTGATCTGCGCGGCTCAAAAAATCGAACATTACGAAATCGCCACCTACGGCTGCCTCCGCACTTATGCCGAAATGCTCGGCTTTGATGACCAGGCGGACCTCCTCCAGGAAACTCTCGATGAGGAGAAGGATACGGACGACAACCTGACCGAACTCGCAGTCAGCGTGATCAACGTCGAGGCTGAGGATTCTGAAGACGACATGGAAGAAGAGGAGGAAGAAGGGGAAGAACAGCCCGCCAATCGCCGCGGCAAGTAATTGACACCCATTTTATCCCGCAATGCGTTCTCTTTCCGGAGAACGCTTTTTATTTTCCCAGCCGATTCTCCGCGTCGTCAATAATGGTGCTGATTTCTCCGGTCGTTTTGGCTTCCAGGAGTCCTTTGCGAACCTTCACATCGCGCAAAACCCGGCTGAGCCGCGCAAGCATGGCCAAATGATCCGTCAAACTCGGGGATGCCAGCAGGAAAAACAGATGCACTGGCCGTTGATCCAACGCTCCATACTCCACCCCTCCGCTGCTTCGTCCGAAAATCAGCAACGGCCTTTTTAGGAAACTTCCCACCGGAAGACGCGTATGCGGCATCGCCACGCCATCCCCAATCCCGGTGGAATGAAGCTTCTCGCGATCCAGCAACGCTTTTAAAAATGGTTCTTTTTGGCTCGGGTCCGCTTTTAATTCCGGCACCAACTCCAACAGTTCCTCCAATGCCCCGGTTTTATCCTTCGCTTTTAACTCCAATGAAATTTGACCGAGCGAAAGCAGGTCAGACAAATACGACATCGACTCAACTTTACCGACATCTCAGAAATTTCGAGCGAAAAATCATCCACCATCACCCCGTCCGCTCTCGAATACAGCAAAAACACTCCTGTTGCAGTTGCCATTTTTTCAAACTCTGCCATCTTGGGCTGCGAATTTAAGTATCCCTTAAATTCTGAGCATGGGCGAATGGCGCAGCGGTTAGCGCATCTGTCTTACACACAGGTGGTCGGGGGTTCGAATCCCTCTTCGCCCACCATCCAACCACCACTCTAAACGTTCCCTGGAGCTCTCCCGGCCGATCTCAATGCCCCGGTTTCAAGACCACCTTCACGCATTCATCTTCCTTATCCCGAAACATTTGGAATCCTTCAGGCGCTTCATTCAATTTTAACGTGTGCGTGATAACAAAGCTTGGATCAATTGCGCCTTCCTGAATTTTATTTAAGAGAGGGCGCATGTATTTCTGCACATGAGTTTGGCCGGTTTTAATCGTCAGCCCTTTGTTCATCATGGGCCCGAGCGGGAATTTATCCACAAACCCGCCATAGACACCCGCGATGGAAACAGTTCCTCCCTTCCGGCACGCCATGATCGCCTGCCGAACGACGTGCGGTCTGCCGGTCTCCATCATACTTAAAGTCTTAACCTTGTCGTAAGCGTGCATCACACCTGTTGTATGTGCTTCCATTCCCACCGCATCAATGCATGAATCCGGCCCCATCCCTCCAGTGATTTCGTTCAGCGTATCCAGCGGGTCCAGCTTCTCGTAGTTAATGATATGTGTTGCCCCGGCTTTCTCTTTTGCCATTCTGAGCCGCGCCGGAAACCGATCAATCGCGATCACCCGTTCTGCTCCAAGCATGATCGCGCTTTTAATTGCGAATTGGCCGACAGGCCCGCACCCCCAAACCGCAACAGTGTCTCCCGGCTGAATATTGCAATTCTCCGCCGCCATGTAACCAGTTGGAAGAATATCGCTGAGGAAGAGTACCTGTTCATCCGTCAAATCCGGGTTTTCAATTTTGATCGGGCCCACATCCGCGAACGGGACCCGCGCGAATTCCGCCTGACCACCGGCATATCCTCCCAGCATATGTGAGTAACCGAAAATTCCAGCAGGTGAATGCCCCATCAGCTTTTCAGCCACGGCTGCGTTCGGATTCGAGTTTTCGCAGCAGGAATAAAGCTCGCGTTTGCAGAAAAAGCAATTGCCGCAAGCAATAGGAAACGGAACAACGACCCGATCACCGCTCTTCAGGTTCTTAACGCCTCGGCCTACCTCAACCACTTCCCCCATGAATTCATGTCCCAGGATATCCCCCTTCTCCATCGTCGGAATGAATCCGTCATATAAATGCAAATCAGACCCGCAGATCGCCGTGGATGTAATTTTCACAATCGCATCCCGCGCGTTCAGTATCTCTGGATCCTTCACTTCTTCCACGGACAGTTTCCCTCTTCCGTACCAGCAGTTCGCTTTCATAATTCCAATCCTCCCTTTTAACTTAAAGCCGCCTGCGGCAGGGTTGAGGGCATTGTCCGATCGAATTTTTTTGAAGTGCTCATCGCTCTCCCGGCCGGTTGCCCCTTAATAGTCGAAAGTTCGCCCGTTTCCATCAATTGTTTAAAATGACGCAAATCGTCCTCCACCTGTTGCTGCGGTTCTTCGCCAAATAATTTTGCCACCGCCACACCCAGAATACCCGCGGGGGGATTATATCGTAATTCCACCTGGACGATTGTGCCGCGATTCCCCGGGGCGCGCAGGAATCTCACTCTGCCCGATTGTTCAATCTCGGATCCTGGTGCGGTTCGCCACGCGATCAACTCATTTTTATGGTCATCTACCAGTTCCGCGTCCCATTCCACCTTTTTGCCGGCGGGCGCTTTCGCCACCCAATGCGAGCGCCTTGGATCATCAGAAACGGTTACTGATTCAAGATGCACCATGAACTTTGGCAGGTTCTCAAAATCTCTCCAGAAGGAGTACAGCTCCTCAGGCGAGCGTCCGATTAAAACCGAATACTCTACCTTCCTCGAGCCGGTGACAAGTTTGCCATTGCGCGTCATATTTTGCGCTCGCGAGAATTTCTGGCTAGCCACGACATCCAGGGCGGTTACCCCAACCACCGCAGCAGTTGCAGCCGCAACCCGGCCTTTGCGACTTTCATCCATCGACAGCGCGGCTCCAAGGAGGGCAAGGTCAATAGCATCGCCACCGACGCGCGACCACATCCATGCCGGTTTCTTCGGTTGCGCGAGAATCGCAAGCCCCGCTCCAATTTCGCGAAGGCCAAGCAATCGCATGAGCATGCGATGGTTTCGCTTCAGACCGATGGTTTTGCCAACTCCTCTTGGTATTAATAATTCGCTCAGCCCAAGCCCTATGCTGAACCAGCCAAGCGCGGTAGATAGTTGAACCCGTTTCATCAAACCTCCTTTAAGGAAAATGCCAGCCCGTTCGTGGAATGCCTAAATTTGTATTGGCCAACCGGCATCATTGGGCAGGTTATAACTGACCCGTCACCTTTTATAGGGGGAACTCAGCCCATAACCGCTTCGGGGAACTGCTTAAAATGACTCTCAGCGTGAAAGTGTGGCCGATTGTTTATCCTGTTC
>JBQCGE010000569.1:0-2716 GCA_051955955.1 Verrucomicrobiota bacterium | reverse complement strand
ATACATCCGCAGCGGGAGTATCGATGAAGGTCTTTTCAAAGAGCACTTCATTGTTATTATCCTTGTCGAGCACCTTCGCATTCATTTCCACGTTGCCGTTTCGTGCAGTCAAGGTCAGCACCATGGTGACATTCTCGTTCTTCACAGGAGTGGGCGGATTCTCGTTATAAAAATATTTATTTACCCCCTTGGTAATGAGAATGTCCGAGGTTGACTTGGCAAAGCCGTAACCCGCCAGCGAACTGGCACTCGAACTTGTCGGAATAAAGGCCAGCACCGCGAAGGAGTCGTCCCCATTTCCGCTCACCAGATCGACGCTGAATTGCAGTCGCTCGCCATCCACGAGGTCAAAGGTTCGCGAGGTCTTTGTGCTCGCCGCAAAGATGGATTGGCCGACGGGCGCGAGGGAGAAGTTGAATTGGCCATTCGCCTCGGTGATTGAGGCATAGGTCACGCCGACGGGGAAGGTGAAGTCCTGCCATGCCGTTTTGGTATTGTCATCGAAATTATCGAGCACCGCTGAATCGGTGATGAACACCTCGGCATTATCGAAAGTGACGTCATAGCTGTCCTGCGTTTTGCCATCATCCTCGTAACAATAGAGAACGAAATTGCCTGCCCCGAGGTACGGAGCGGCAGGATCATCCGTCCCGTCCGAAAACACCTCTGCTGCTGCTGTATCGACGAAAGTCTTCTCGAAAATCACCTCATTATTCGCGTCTTTATCCAACACCTTCGTGTTGATGATCACATTCCCATCCTTCACCGTGAGCGAGAGCACCATCGTCACATTCTCATTCTTTACCGGGAGGGTGGGGTTTTCGTTGTAGAAATATTTATTGATCCCCTTCGTCACCAGAATGTCGCTGCTCGATTTGGCGAAACCGTAGCCCGCCAAACTGCTCGCGCTCGACGAGGTCGGAATGAACGAGAGCACCGCGAACGAGTCAGCGCCATTGCCGGAAACCAAATCAACCCGAAACTCAATCGTTCGTCCTTCCTTCAGGTCAAACGTTTCCGAAGTCTTCGTGCTCGCCGAAAAGATCGATTGCCCGACCGGGGCCAGAGAAAATTTTAATTGCCCATTGGATTCCGTGATCGAGGCGTAATCGACACCGACAGGAAAACTGAAATCCTGCCATGCGGTCTTGGTGTTGTCGTCGAAATTGTCCAGCACTCTTGCCATTGAGGAAGAATTCGCGAGCACTGCGCAGAGTACGAGCGTTACCAGGAATGCTAATTTTCTCATAGGGTTTGGCAGAGACTAAGCAAACCGGGAAAATAAGTTCAATCGAATTTATTGCGGCAGAACAGTTTTGATGCAGTATATCGCATTCCAATGGAAAGAGATGATTCTGGATTTGGAATCGAACTTTGGGGTAATGAGTAATAGGTATGAGCGAAATTCCACCAAAGATTCCGACCGAGACCAGGCAGAAGTTGCTGACTATTTATCTGGATAATTCAGCGTATGCGCGGGGTAAGATGGTAGTGGGGACTTTCGCGGATAAGCACGGACTTGTGGAGGAACATCTGGGCGAGTTTTTGCAGGCAGGGTGGCGAATCAAGCAAATCCATGGGTTCGGGGGAACGACTGAGGGATTGATCTTACGCGGATGGCTGACGGTGCTGTTGGAAAGAGATTAGGCATACCGAAGCCCATGGCGCAGAGAAAATGAGAAAGTATAAAATGAATTGCGCGGTGCCTTTCGATTCGACCACGGTGCTGGGGAATGGAGCCCCGTAGGGGCGAAACGTTTATAGAAACGGCATTGCCCAATGATTTTCAACCCCGTAAGGGTGGCATGTTTATCGCCAGGGATGCCAAAACGAATTCAGAGCCCCGTTAGGGGCGAAATGTTTATAGCAGACAAGGTAAAGAAGATTTTCAACCCCGTAGGGGTGACATGTTTATCGCCAGGGATGCCAAAACGAATTCAGAGGCCCGTTAGGGGCGAAAGGTTTATAGCCAGGGGATGCAGAGAAGGTTTCCAAGCCCCAGCGGGGCGACATGTTTATAGCAGACAAGGTAAAGAAGATTTTCGAGCCCCAGCGGGGCGGCATGTTGATCCCGACAATTTACCCAGGAATGCAATGGAACGTGCCCCGGAATCGATATCACGATGCTGTTTCGCGATCAAGGATCATACATGCCGCCCCTACGGGGCTTGGGATTTTTTTTGATTTGATCGTGCTATAAACAGCTCACCCCTACGGGGTTGCAAACGGTTTTCGGCATTTCTATCCCCACACCATTTCCCAGCCCCGTTAGGGCGACATCACCGGCGTCGGTTCACCAATAATTTGCCCATGCCATCCCCAAATGATATATCGCCCCTCGGCGCTTTCGCCCACGATTCCCATTCCCAGTCTCATTGTGTAGAGACTCATTTCACGAAACGAGTCTCCGTGCGGTTGGACTGGGAATGGGAATTTGGGAATTACCTATATAGCCCTCCCTTTTCAGGCAGCGCACAGCCCCATATTCGATGGGTGTGATTCAATGCTCCAGAGGGTTACTATTATACCACTCGGTTCAAAATTAATTGGATGACGGTAGGGGTGACATGGTGATCGAAGCGGCAGTCCGTGCGAACGTTTCTCAACCCTTAAGTGGCATCCGGCGGAGAACCGCCTCGACGTGTCACGTTTGTACGATCCCGATACAAAGACCATCAGCTCTGTAGGTGGGGCATGTGCTGGCCGGTTCGTTGAT
>JBQCGE010000568.1:0-4098 GCA_051955955.1 Verrucomicrobiota bacterium | reverse complement strand
TCATGGCAATTATTCAGGGAGTTCACCCATCATTTGTTTGCGAAGCTTGATGGCGGCAAAAATGTAGTTCTCGGTGAGTGGCTTCTTTTCTTTGGCTGCAATGCGACTCGCTACTTTCAAGATTTCAACGAGTATGCCGAGGCGTCCTGGCTCGTTTGCGATGCGCATCATTTCCGCTTTGAGAGCTGCGCTTGGTTTGCCCATATATTGAGTAACGATGGGCATTACCTCGCTTTCCCTGAGCTTTTTCGGAATCCGCACAGGCATGCCGATTCGGCCAATCAATTGCTCGAACATGTACTCCGAGCTTGTCAGTTCGGATTTGAAACGCTCCGTGGCGATCAATGCCAGGGCGCAACCGGTTTGATCATGGATATCGCGAACGATTTCCAAATTGACCGGGTTGGTGCGCCGGTCACCAGGCAGGAGCCGATGCGCTTCATCGATCAACAAAATTCGGCTGCGATTGAACGCGCGATAAATCGCGCTGATCATTTGGGGAATTGGCTGGTTCGGACTGATGCCAACTGCCTGGGCGATGGAGCGCAGAAGCATTTTCGTGCCGCCATACGCCGGTGCAGTCACATAGACTGAGCGGCCATGATTGTTCCGTTCCTTCCAGGTTTTCGCAGCAACTGATTTCCCGGACCTGGACTCGCCAACAATCAAGGTGATTGAATTATTGGCCATGGCGTAGTTGAGTCCGGAATTAATGATCTTCCAGACGCCGTTTTCCGCGAAGTCGTTCTGCTTGATCTGGCTGCGGTCCTCGATCAACCGGCGATAATTATCAATCGCTTTCGTGATGTTCCGCCATGACCCTTCGTAGGTACCTTTGAGCACGCGGAAAACGGTCGAACGATCATAGCCCAGCGCTTCGCAGCACTCCGACCAATCCAGACGATTATCCAGCGCATATTGATGAAACCAGAGCAGCTTGGATTGCGTATCCTCATCCAGCGTCTTCCAGTTCTCCAAATTCAGCGGCAGATTAATCCGGGAGTGAGCGCTCGCAGCCTCCGCAGCTTCGCTCGGGCTAATCACGTGGGCGTTGTCCTGAACTTCGGCGATCATCGCGCACCTCCGTTAATTGGGGTTTGGAAGGAATCCGCGAACTTCACTCGGATGCAAGGCACCCCGAAAATCGGGCGGTAAACCTTGAGCACTTTGATTTGGTATTTTTGGTCCATAAAAAATCAGTCGTTGAAAAGCTCGGTGAACTTGTCGAGATCGAGCACTTCCTCTTGTGGTAATTGCTCCGTTGCCGCATCCCGCATTTCTTCGGTCACTTCGACCTTGTGAATACGCTGGCGTGAGCGTGCCTCTTCCAGTTCGATTTCCTCCTGGCGTGCAGCGGCGGCCTGAATTTCGGAGGCAACCTGGTCAGTTGATTCGTCGGTACGGATCAGGCGCGAGTTGCGCTGCAATTCCGGTTGAATGCTGCGGAGTTCCGTGCGGGCGTAATGCATCGCGGCTTTTTTGCGCTGCGCTTCGTCGCTCAATTCCTGTTTGGAAGCGTTGAAGGCGGAAAGCGGTTGCACACGCTTTGCAAGGCCATGGAATTTGTAATGCCCACCTTTAAGCGGGAGACAAATGCAGGCATCCGCGTCCGGGTTGTGATCGTTCCAGAAAACAACCACTTTCTGCCCTTGCAGCGGGACCAGCAGTTCAGGGTTATCGTAGTAATAAACCTGCATCTTTTTACCGCTGCCTTGAGTTACCCGCACACCGTTTCTGGTCACTTGAGTGACGGAGAATGCGGAGCGGTAAAGCCACTTCGATTCATCCGGAAGCTGAGCGAGGCGCGGAGCGTCAGAAGCCCATTGTTCGAGCGGAGAAACACCGCGCAAAATCTGGCCGTCCTGGCGTTCGTGGTTCAGGTTTTCCATCACCGTCTGGACGTGATCCGCAAAGTCCTTCAGGTGCGGGAAATACTTGCTCGGATGCTCGCCATGTTTGACCAGGGCAACCGCTTTCTTCACGTGCTCGGGCATTTGCTTGCGCTGGTCCCGACCGCCATAGCCTGGGAAAGCATCGCAGTGGCGTTGGAAAATATTAAACCAACCTTCGATCCTGCCTTTGCTGCGCGGGTCAAAGGAGGGGTGAAGGTCAATGCCGAGCGAGGCGAGCCCGCCAATGCGATCTTCAGCGGTAACGCCGGTGTTATGGCCTTTCACGCGCTTCGACTGCCAGTGACCGAATTCCAACAGCATCGCCTTGGGCATTCCGAACGTGTCGAACACATCGCCAAACAATCCCCAGCAATCATCGCCGGAATATTGGCCGCCTTCGCGCATGATCACGCGCACGTTGAGGGCGCGGAGCGAACGCACGTCCAGGACGGGCAAAATTTGAGGCTGGCCGATGATGAACCCGCGTGCGTTTGGCCATTCCGTCCAGCACATGACGTTCGAGGTCATGTCATCGGACGTGAAGACATCGCCCGCTTGAAGCTGGCTGTAATCGCGTGGAGTCCAGCGAGAAGCCAGGCGCGCGGCGTTTGGTCCCTGCGCCAACGCGCCTGTCAGTGGAGCAGTTCGCAGCGCAGCGCGAACAGAGGGAGTGACATGGCTCTTCGATGCATGCGCGTCGTGAAGATGACGGCGAAGAGCTGCTGGCAGGTTTGGTTGCGCGGCTAATTCGCGAACCGCGGCGGCCACGCTGCGCTTTTCCATCGCGATGGCCTTGCCCCGAGCAACGAGCGTTGCGCGGGTGTTTTCATCGAGAGCGCCAATGGCTGATTTGCGACCGACCCGCCCTTGTTTCTGATCAACCAGCCCATCAATTCCATAGGGTTGATATTGGCTCTCCCAACGTTCGAGGGACCGGACCGAAATTTGAAAGCCCGGATGCTTGAGAATAAAAGTGGCGACGACATTGGCGCGAGCGGTTGTCTTGCTGCCCGGGAATGCCGAAACAGCCATGACCGCGCGTTCCCGGAGGATTACTGTCTTGCGGGTCTCTGCATTCGTCAGCTCGGTAAACTTGATCTGACCTTCCTCGCGTGGCGCGTGTTGCGGCGCGATCGGGCTGAGTAAAAGTTCGATATCGTGCGGTGGCAGATATTCGAGGCGGTTGCCAATTTCCCGGTGCTTCCACCCTTCGCGCTTCGCCCGGTTGTGAATCGTCTTTTTATCGACGCCCAGGGCTTTGGCAATGACAGCAGCCGCGCGGTAGGAAGAGGAAGCGTCTGGTGTTTCAATAGGGCACTCATCGCTATAACCCCGTCGCGGCGTCTCGCCGCGCACCATTCCAGACGCTAAATCGATATTGGGAGGGACCATAAAAATGTCGTTAATCTCTGGTCCCGAGAAGTTGAGTTGTTGCGATTCGTTCATTTATTTTGGTTTTTTTAGCCGGGTATTAACCGGTAAAAGCTGTGGATGCGGTGCCGTTCGCCCTTCGGATGCTCGTTGCGATGCTCGATCTGGTAACCGCTCTGGCGCAGATCGTTGATGCGGGAGTGAACCGCCATGGATCCGGAAACTTCCCAAAGGTCAACGAGCGAGACCCATTCACCTGGCGTGGCGCTGAGACGGCCAAGGATGAGCAAGGCCTGGCTCGCGCCGCGTTGTGAGGATGGATGGGTTGTTTGCATTCGCTCTCTTATGCCCTGGTTCCGATTTCTGCGGAGGGTTCGCTCGGGGTTAACCCTGAGCTATCAGACAAAAAATTTTCGGCAGCCTGCGTCGCTGAAAGCGCTTCGTCCATGAGTTGAACGGCGCGGGCCGCGCGGTCCCGAGCTTCCTTCAGCTCGTCTTTATTGACTGCTATAAATGGGTTGCTGCCTGTCTGTTCGACGGCCAACAAGAGCCCGTCGAAAGCGTCGAAGTTGAAATGGAAATTAAGCTGGCGATCCTGTTGCTTGCCGTCTCGCGCACCTTCAGCAGAACGCGCCTTGATTGCGCCGACTTCGCGGCAAAGCTCCATGAAGGAAAGAGCGGATTCCAAAACCATGTCCCGAGCCAGTGATTGAAGCTGCCGTTGGTTCCCGACTTGAGGATTTTGCTGCTTTGCCCATTCGATACAATCCGCCGTGAACTTCATGTAAGAACGCGCCGTACGTGGAGCGATTCGCCCCAGCTCCCCATAAGTGTT
>JBQCGE010000567.1:0-5328 GCA_051955955.1 Verrucomicrobiota bacterium | reverse complement strand
ACGAGCGAGAAACGAGCGCTCCTCACCACAAATGGCACCGGCCGGATCGCGTCCACAGTCTACAGCCAGCTCCCTTTCAACCTTTCTCTTTCCACTCGTGACGGAGCGCCTCACAAGTTTTCATTTTATTTCCTCGATTGGGATCGAGCCTCGTGGAAATTCAATCTTCGGGTTTATACCCAGGCGGGCGTTCTCCTCGATGAACGGCAGATCAGCAGTTTCGAAAACGGGAAATATTTTAGCTGGATTGGACAGGGTTCCCTCCGCTTTGAATTTACTCCCTTGGTTAGCTTTGCTGTTATGGGAGGCCTCTTCATTGATCCCGCTCCCAGCATTGAAGGCGATATTTCATTGATTAACCCGCAGTTCAACTCAACTTTCCCGCTGAATACAAATGTGCTTCTGGAAGCTTCAGTCACTGCAATGGCAACTTCACCACAAAACGTGGAATTTTTTGTGAACGGAAACGCTGTATCCTCCAGTACTCAAAACCCGTACTACACTCGATGGGTACCGGGCACCACGGGAACATTTGAACTATTTGCTCGAATGCACACAGCAAATGGCGGCATTAAGGATTCCTCACCCGTTCAATTATCAATCACAAATAGCTCAGCCGTTACTGCAAAAGCCATTTTTGAAAAGGTTGATTCCATTACCGCTGGCTCCTGGCGCAACGCTTATGGAACCGAAGGTTACTCCATATTCTTGGATAACACGTTAATCTCTGATCCGCTCCGATTGGTTCATTCAGGCGACCAGAGTTATGTCTGGGCTGCCTTCACTGATGAATCTCGAGCTCTCCAAAATTCTGGGTCCAGTTCCCGCTCCGCCACCGTTTGGTATGCCGATGATTCCTTTGAACTGCTCGCCGGCTCATCAGATGGCCTTTGGCATCGTTTCTCTTTATACTGTCTGGATTGGGATTACGGGTGGCGTCAGCAGAAAATCTCGATCATGGATGCCTCGACTGAATCGCTTCTCGACACGCAGATCGTTACCAATTTTTACGACGGCAAGTATCTAACCTGGAAAGTTCGAGGCAGCATTATTGCAAAAGTGGAATCCATCGCCGGCGAAGCGGTCGTCAGCGGAATCTTTTATGATCCCATACCGCCCATCGATCAATGGCGTCTCGACCAATTTGCAACTCTGGCCCCGGATCAAATCACTGACAATGCCGACCCGGACCACGATGGCATTCCAAACTTGCTTGAATACAAACTGGGTTCAAATCCCCTTGAGAATGAAGTTTTTCCAGCCTTTGCCAGCGCTAAAAACAACGGATCAATTCACTTAGTTATCCATGTTAACCCTCTCGCTTCGGATGTGGATGTGCTGTTCGAAAGTTCAAGCGATTTGAAATCATGGGCTCCCGCGGCAAGGGTGGATTTCTACTCGCTCGATCCTGGTCAAGGCCAGGACACAGTGGATTATCGAATCAGTGAACCAAAAGGAATTGAGTTCTTCCGCTTGAAAGCGGTTCGCAAGTAGCTTCCGGGATTTACGAACCAGATATAGCCTGCGGCTTCGCGTCTTCCGTCACTGGCGGTAAATCTGCTGGCGGCGGAACTTGTCGCATGGCTCTTTCCATCAATTTTAACATGTCAGATGGAGGCATGTAGCCCGACTCACGGGTAAATTGGGTTCCATTTGGAAGGGCAACGATGATGGTAGGGATCGTTGCGATTTGGTGTTCCATTGCCAATCGTTTGTTCTGATCCACATCGATCCGGACCATTACCCACTTGCGGCTCGCCTCAATCACCCTCGCATCACTATAGGTATTCGCATCAAGCATCTTGCAAGGTGGACACCATGTAGCAAAAAAATCGACCATCATTGGCTTTCCGCTCTCTCGTGATTTCGCCTGAGCGGCCGTGAGATCAGTCATCCAGTGAATCTCCTCCCCGGAATTTTTGCGTGCGCGTTCCGGAACACTCCAACTCGCGATTGCTGCAACTGCTACCGCGATGACAATCGTTGGGAATAAATATTTTTTAACCACTCCTTTCATCCCCTTCAATATAAGCGATTCTGCAGTCGTGGCGAATTAAGCAGCCTTTCCGAACCGATGAACGGGGACTTCCGCCATCCCCTGGAGAATTTTAAGAAAGTTAACCGCAAATCATCTAATCCAACCGGACGCAGCTTTCGATTTCCACTGCGTCGAATGAAGTTCCCCCTATGACGAATTTCAATTCGTTCTGTGACGTTTTGAAGAAAAGCTCCTCTTCTTTCAGCCTTAATATTCCTCGCAACCGTATACCGCACTTCAGCCAGACCTCGCACTCATGAGCCAGTGGAAAGCCGAGCTTCTTCGCGGTTTCAATCAGGGCTGCCTGCCTCGTCTCCCGCCACGCAGTAAGGCCGTCAGCAGACCCCGTTCTCGGCCCCATTGTGCCAAAGTCGAACTCCCGTTGCATCTAAACAAAATGGGACGAAACGCTCTTCGCGCTTCGCCCCATTCGCAAACCTTTTCCTTACGGATGATGGTGCTCGTGAGCTTCCCCGCTGTTGGCAGCTTGCTCAACGGCTCCATACTTTGCGCTCGCTTGGAGGAACGCATCAGCATCTTTTACCACCACCAACTGCCCAAACATCACCTTCCAATGCTCCGGATAGGAGCAAAGATAGTCGTAGTCACCCGGAGTTTTCGGTGCTGTCAGCTTCATCGTCTCCTTCTGCCCAGGTTCAATCAATTTGGAAGCAGCAATAATCTTCTTGTTCTTTGGCACAAACACCCTCCCCTCCCGGTCTGGATTCGGCTGCATCGTTTGAGCCTGCGTCCCGACTTCCTCGCGCGCCCCGGGTTCAGTGATGACCAGGTTATGTGGCATGAAATCGTCATTTTCCAAAATGATTTCAAACGGTTTGCCGGCCTCAACAACCAGTCGGGTCAAATCGTACCGCATTTGTTCCCGCACCGTTTTGATAACGAAAACCCGCACGCCAAGATCAAGCAGTTGTTTGCGAATTTTTCCCGAGTCACTCGCTGGCAGCAGCGCAGCCGTTTCCATCCCTACCTGCACCGTCTCGACATAGTCCTGCTCCGTCCGTTTCTCCGCGGGGATCGATTTTGCCCACGCCAGGATCGCTTCAGAAACCGGGCGGGCCAATTCTTTGTCCCAGGCATTATGCGGAATCTGCACTAAAGCGCGGGCAGAAGGCCCAAGGTCTTTCCCTTCACTCACCCTTTTGGCGAGCAATTTGAAATTACTTTCCGCGTGATCGGCCCCCATGGAAGGAAGCGCGCGCAACGCCGCATGCCTCACTGCTTCCGGCGTCGAACTGTCCTGGATGGCTTTCAGAAGGATGGGCTGAAACTCTGCCCTCAGGCCGGGGTCGACCAATGTTGGAATTGCATCAATCAGGTTCGCCCGTGCATTCGCATCCCGTTCCGTTTGCGCCCAGGTCATTTCCGGCTTGGCATCTCCGGAAAGCACCGCGGCGTAGGCCGCGCGCCGAATGCTCGGGTGTTTGGCACTCGAGGCCAGTGCGGAAAGCTCAGTACGCGCTTTCTGCAATTCCGATGTGGGACTCGATGATAGCAGCATCGCAAGGTCCGCCACCGCGGCACCGGACGGTGATTTCCCATCCAGGTCCTTCAAAGCTGCAAATGCTTGTTCGGTCCGGCTGGAATTTTTTGCTTTTGCCAGGTCATCCAGCGCCGCGCTCCGGCTGGCGAGGTCGAATCCCGGCCGCTCAAGGCGTTCCATCAAAACCACCGGTTGATCGCCTAATTGCATCAAGTCCTGGTTTGATAAACGGCCAAGAATTCGCGAGGCTATCTGCTCATCCTTCGGCACCACAATATCGCTGGGCGACTTATGCAACTGACGCAACGTTTCGTTGAACGTGTAATTCAAGTAGTAATCCATTGGGTGCTTTAGAACGGCATACGCAACCTCCTGCGCTTCCGCCCCGTTGAAAAAGCTCGCCGCCCGCACGGCTTGCAGCCGCACCTTTGGCGATTCATCATTCGCCGCTGCCTTCAGCAACCCCAGCGGATTGCTCACCCGATCCCGCCAATAGCAAAGCACACGAACTGCCGCTGCTCGCGCCCGTGGTTCCGGAGATTTCAACATCTGCTTCAACAGCGCTTCATCCACCACATTCATCCATTGGTGGACCCACAGCGCCTCCAGCAAATGGTGTTGGTCTTCGGCTTTATTTGGGTCAAATTGTTTAACCCACTGGTTCAGCGCAGTAATGACTTCCTGCGTGTCCCGCCCGCCCAACTCGATCTTCGCGCGGGTGCGAACATTGTTTTCAGGCGCTTTTAGCAAATCCAACAACGCCGGAATTGGCGCGCCCGCAATTTGGGCAGGTTTTTCAACGTCTCGGCCTTCGTAGGTCATCCGGTAAATTCGTCCATGCGCATGATCACGGTTTGGGTCCCGGATGTGATGCTGCATATGTCCAATGATTGGGTTGTGCCAATCCGCAAAATAGACCGTCCCATCCGGCGCCACATCCACCGCCGTAGGGCGGAAGTTCGGGTCATCTGAAACCACCAGCGGCGTCGGGATCGTCTCTCCATGCAATCCCGAACCTTCGTCACTCACCTTCACCCGGAAAATCCCCTGAAACCCGATCACATTTAAATTCAGAAAGTTATCCTGGAACTCGTCTGGAAAGTATCGGCTGCTGAGAATCCCGGTTCCAGGGCAAGGGCGCGATGGACGTTCCCAGAATTCCTTCATCCCGCTGTGCTTTTCCGGATAATCAATATGCCCGCTGAAAGCCGGCCCAAAGTAGGTGTTATTCCCGGTTGCATCCGTCACCAGGTCATTTCCCCAGTAATCAAAAACGCGCCCGTGCGGATTTGCGAAACCATAGGCAATATAACGCTCAAATTTGCTGCTCCGCGGTTCAAACCGGTAAATCGCCGCGTCTGTATTCCGAACCGGTCCCACAGCCGTTTCAACCTGGGTTCGGTGGAACACACCATCACTCAAGTAGATCGCCCCACCCGGATCGAGCACCAGTGAGTTGGCCGTATGATGCGAATCAGCCGAGTCCATCCCATTGATCACCCGCTGCTTCCAGTCCGCTTTTCCATCCCCATCCGTATCTCGCAGGAACCATACATCCGGAGCCTGAACCAAAATCACCCCGTCCTTATAAAACTGAAATCCAGTCGGCCCATTCAAGTCATCCACGAAGTGAATGCATTTATCAGCTTTCCCATCATGATCAGTATCTTCAAATACCAGCAAGCTATCCCCTTTCGTGCTTTCCGGCGTCCTTTCCGGGTAGTTCAGCCATGCTGCCACCCAAAGCCGGCCCTTCACGTCAAACGCCATCTGCACCGGGTTCACTAAT
>JBQCGE010000566.1:0-3394 GCA_051955955.1 Verrucomicrobiota bacterium | reverse complement strand
CGCACGATCCATTCCTTGTTACTCAGGATCCGAATGCGCCCGACTTTAAGTTGCCTGAACTCAGCCTCCCCTCCGATGTTTCCTACGAACGGCTTTCCGCGCGGCGCGAGTTGCAAAAGATGATCGATGCCCAAACCCGCCTCATGGATTACTCCGCGTCCGCGCGCGGGATGGATGCCTATTACGAAAAAGCCCTCGCCATGCTGCATTCGGAGAAACTGCGAAAAGCATTTGATCTCGCCTCCGAACCTGCCGCCATTCGCGATAAATTTGGCCGAAGCACTTACGGCCAGAGCCTCATCCTCGCTCGCCGCCTGGTCGAAGCCGGCACGAAGTTCGTTACGGTCTATTTCTCCGGCAATATCGGGGGCCAAAGCACAACCGATGGCGGCTGGGATACGCACGGCTTCAACAACACGCGGATGTATCCCATCATCGAGAAGTATCACCTGCCGATCACCAATCTGACGTTGCCGCTCTTTTTAACTGACCTCGATGAACGCGGCTTGCTCGATACAACACTTGTGATTTGGATGGGCGAATTTGGCCGCACGCCGCGCATCAATTCCAATGCCAGTCGCGATCATTGGCCCGATTGTTACACCGTCCTGCTTGCCGGTGGCGGGGTGAAGCGCGGATTTATCTACGGCGCATCCGACAAGAATGGTGCCTATCCAGCCGAGAATCCCGTGCGGCCCGATGACCTCGCCGCGACGATGTATTACCTGCTCGGCATTGATCCTCACAGCACCTTTTACGGGGTGGGGAACCGTCCGCTTCAAATCGCGGAGGGAAATCCGATCATGGATGTAATCGCCTGAAGAGTTTTCAGATTGAGATGATTAAATATTTATTCTTCGCCGCGTTTGCGCTCGCCCTGCAATCCCATTCCGCTCCCCTTCAAATCAATCGCATGGTTCCTCGCGCCATTCACCCCGGCACCAATACCATCGTCACATTCTCTGGAACCGGTTTGGGCGAAGTGAACCAGCTCTGGAGCACAGCCGATATCACCTCGCGTCTCCTCACGAACAAGGGCGACCACGAAGTCACGTTCGAAATTTCATCTTCCACCAATGCCTGTGGGATTGCAGCTCTTCAACTCGCCGGGCCAAAGAGCGCTTCAGATTACCAATTGTTCCTGTTTGACCCTTTGCATAACCGTGTCGCCTCCGAGCCGCGCTATTCCCCCACATCCGCCATGTCCCTGCAAACGCCGTGCGCCGTGGATGCCGAAGCAAAAAAGGAACGGGTCGATTATTACAAAATTCACGGCGAAGCGGGGCAGGTGTTCTCCATCGAAATCCTGGCGCACCGCATCGGCAGCAATATGGACTCCATCGTTCAAGTCCTCGATACTCAAGGCGAGGAAATGGCTTTCGCAGATGATGAAGGGGGGACTTCCCGCGACAGCCGCTTTCAATGGAAATGCCCGCGCACGGGAGAATATCTCATTGCGGTTCATGATGTCGGTTATGGCGGCGGAGAGGATTTTTTCTACCGCTTGCGAATTGGTGATTTTCCGCTTCTTTGGTACACCTACCCGCTCCAGCCCATGCCTGGGGAGCGAACGGAGTATTACGGCATGGGCATACGCTCTACTCGTGATGGACTCTGTTTCGCCAGCGGTCATCCAACATTCGAAAATGCCCTTGAACGCGAACCCAACAACAATCCTGCGCAAGCGCACTCGTTCGAATTCCCCAAACAGCTCAATGGAAAATTCCAATACTCCAGCGATGTCGATTGCTTCAGTTTCGAAGGCTTAAAGAATCAAAAAATTTCCTTTATCGCCAAAACACGTTCGCTCGGTTCGCCCTGTGATCTTTTGCTCCAGGTGCAAAAACCCGATGGTACTTCGATCGGCGATAGCGATCCGGTTGCTGCAAGTGAAGGAAAGGTAAACGTCACCTTGCCTGAAAATGGCCGATATATTCTGCAAGTGCGAGAAATCAGCGGAAACGCCGGGGTGAACCTGCCATATGCGATAATTGCTGCCCAATCCCACTTGAACGTCGAACTCGCGACGGACAAAAACATTCTCGAACTTCAGCCAGGCAAGGAAACCACTCTAAAAATCGAGGCGGTGCGTTCCGACTACGATGGCGCTTTGCAATTCAAAATCGAACCACCCGTGAAAGGACTGGATCTGGTCAAAAGCGAATTGCCCGAAAAGAAGAACGATTGTGAACTGAAGTTCCGCGCTGGATCGGACCTCGTACCCGGCACGCTGGTCCATTTTCAAATCCGCGCGGAGATGCGCGAAAATTCGAGAACTCAATTTCCAGTCAGCACCGGCCCGGCTCTGAAAAAATCCTTCCCTCTCATCCTCTATCCACCGGCGTTCCTCGACGGAACTTTTACCTGCGTCGTGACGAGCGACTGAGGTGGAGCAGGGGAGGCTTATGGCTTGAACCCAGGGATAGCGCCGCCCATCTTTGCCATCATCTTCTGGAACTTGCCCATTTTCTTCATCATCTGCTGCATCTGTGAAAAGCGGTTGAGCAGATTATTCACTTCGGCTACCGAAGTCCCGCTTCCCTTCGCAATGCGCTGGCGGCGTCTCGCGTTCAAGAGTTGCGGTGTGCGCCGTTCCTTCAGCGTCATCGCACAAATAATCCCTTCCATGCGGCGAAATTCCTTTTCCGATTTGCTCAAGTCAGCGTTCTTGATCATTTCGGACCCGCCCGGCAGCAGGTTCACAACACTTTCCAGCGAACCGAGCTTTTTCATCTGGCGCAATTGATCGAGGAAATCTTCCAGCGTGAACTGGCCCTTGCGCATCTTTTCTTCGAGCCGCTTGGCATCCTCCAGTTCCACTGCTTCCGCCGCTCGTTCCACGAGCGTGACAACGTCACCCATCCCAAGAATCCGCGTTGCCATCCGCTCTGGATGGAATGGTTCGAAATCCTCCACCTTTTCACCGACACCGACAAACTTGATCGGTTTGCCTATAACGGACTTCAAGCTCAGCGCCGCGCCACCGCGCGCATCGCCATCCAGCTTGGTTAAAACCGCGCCCGTAATATCGAGTGCATTATTGAAATGCGTCGCCACGTTCACCGCTTCCTGCCCGGTCGCGGCATCGAGCACCAGCAGCACCTCCTGCGGTTGGATCTGCTCCCGCAATTTCACCAACTCCTGCACCAGCGGTTCATCGATCTGTAAGCGCCCAGCTGTATCGAAAATAAGCGTATTGCGATTTTGAGCCCGGGCGAAATCGAAGGCTTCCCGCGCTATCTTGAATACATCCGTTTCACCCTTTTTGACGCACACCGGGATGTTCAACTGTGTGCCCAAAGTTTCGAGCTGGTCCATCGCTGCGGGACGATGAACGTCGCAACCCACCAGTACCGGTTGCCGGGCCTGTTTCACGAGAAGGCGGGCGAGCTTT